>NZ_JBANBA010000110.1:0-31946 GCF_059803475.1 Bradyrhizobium sp. UFLA05-89
TTGCCTGGCTTCTCGTCGCCCATCTAAGGCTCCTGACCAGACGCCTCGCCAGGCCCTAGAGGCTTTTTGAGTCAGACCCTGAGGAGGCAAGTCATGATCCGTGAACTGACGGAGATGGAAGTCGAGGCGGTGTCTGGCGGCGATTTTATCGGACCTATCACCGTAGCCCCCCAGGTCATCACACAGATCAACGCTCCCGTGCAGGCCGCTGTGGCTGTCGGCGGTGACGCTGTGAACCTGATCAATGGTGGTCTAACAAACCTGGGTACTAACAAACTCCGGTTTCCTCTGTGAAATGCAATAAAGCCCCCGCCATCGGGAATGCCCGCCCGGGCTGCTCCCGAGGGTGGTGGGTTTTTTGCGCGCACTTCTGCCCGCACACCCACTGCCGGCGGCGCGACAGGGACTGGATCAATCCCCGCTAGGCGTGAGCACCCTGGTCGGCCAAGTCGCCAACAGGCGCGTCTTCGAATGATTGGGCGAACGCTCCCTTATTCGGAAATGCCTGCTAAGCAGTTGATATCACTACAGGTGAATTCGGCCGTTTTTTCTAAACGCGGCTTGAAATCGTTGAATAATCAATCTGATTTTGATTCCGCCATTCGGAGGTTCGATCCCTCCCGCCCCAGCCAGCACTAAGCTGCTGAGTTCGTTAGGTAAGCGGTCTATTTCCGCCAAATTGTTGGGTGCGTTTGGAAATGGAGCTTGGCAAGCTCGGTCCAAAATCGAACTAAGCGACCTCGCGCATCAAATCCACCATGTTGGCTTATCTCCGTTGCTTTCATCCAACATACACCGCGCGAGCTACTCGGGCAGGTCTGTTACGCCCTCATCGAAGAATAGGATATTACGGCGAACAAATCGGATCACCAGTCGAAATGATGCAATCGTGCGCAATGGGCGCCGTGCTTCAGTTCGCCCAGCGGATAAGCTCGGGGGGCGAGTGGCTCCCCCGCTACCAAAGCTCCGATTTTGCACGCCAAACTACGATTTCGTACGATTTGCTCTCGAGTCAGGCGCGGGTCTGAACTTTACGCCACGGATGATTCTGTCGGTGCTCATGCGCCCATCGGCATAGGCTGCCTTCGATGACATCCGTGCTAGTCGCGGTGTCGCAGCGCATTTACCAACAGGTCGAACGCTGCCGATGATTGTCGGCTCAGCGGGTAATAGAGATGGTACCCCGACCAAGGGACGCACCAATCTTCAAGCACTCTCGTGAGATTTCCCTTTAAGATGTGGGGCAGTGCGACGTCCTCAGGCACGTAAGCAACGCCGAAGCCAGCCACCGCCGCGTCGCCCACTTCGAAGATGCTATTGAAGACCAGTTGGCCCTCGACGCGCACCTTCACTTCATGCCCATTGTTTTCGAGTTCCCATGCGTACAGCCCGCCATAGGTAGGAAGCCGAAGATTTATACATTTGTGGTCGACAAGATCACCAGGGACCACCGGTGCGGGATGATTTGCGAAGTATGACGGTGAGCCGACGACCGCAAAGCGAACGTCGGGGCTGATGCGGACAGCAATCATATCCTTCGCGACCTGTTCACCGAGACGCACACCGGCGTCGTAGCGCTCGTCGACGATGTCGACGTTTCGGTTGTCCAGCGCAATCTCTACGTTGATGTCCGGATACTTTGCCAGAAGCTTTGCCAGCTTTGGCCAGAGAAAGGATCGAACCGGATGGTCGCCCGCAGTGATCCGGATGATTCCGGCGGGTCTATCCTGGTGTTCGCTCAAGTTCGCGAGCTCCGTTTCCAATTCGTCGAGTCGGGGAGCAACCGTTCGCAGCAGGCGTTCCCCGGCTTCCGTTGGATTGACGCCTCTGGTGTTGCGGGCTAGGAGCCGAACCCCAAGGCGTCCTTCGAGTCCGCGGATCGTGTGACTGAGCGCAGATTGCGAGACGCCGAGCTTCGCCGCGGCCCTCGTGAAACTGCGTTCGCGACCGACTGTCTTAAAGGCCCTCAGATCGTCCAAGTAGCCTCGTTGCATGACCGCCTCAGAACTCGCCAGGCCGTTGAAGAAGACGGGGCGCCATGGGCGGCGCGCCGTCGGGGTTAACCCATGTCGCCGAATTTGAGTTTCGACAAAGGCAGACTTCGGACGCGCTGGCCAGTGAGGGCGGCGATTGCGTTCGCCACTGCCGGCGGCACGCCAGGCAAACCGGGCTCTCCGATGCCACCCATGGGAGCGCCGCTTTCGACGATGCGCACATGCACGCGCGGCATGCGGTCGGGCGGAAGGATGGGATAGGCATCAAAGTTGCGCGCCTGCGGCACGCCCTTGGCATAGACCACTTCTTCCAATAGCGCCGATGAGAGGCCAAGTGCGACGGCCGAGTTGACCTGCGCCTCGATGATGGCGGGATTGACGATCCGGCCGGGATCGATGGCCACCCAAACATCATGCACCGTGACCGCACCGCCCTTGAGCGAAACCTCCGCGATGGTGGCAACCTCGCTGCCAAAAGGCGAGGCCATGGCAACACCGCGCGCACGTTTGCTGCCATCCGTTGCGGCGAAAGGACCGCGCTTCCATCCGCCCGAGAGTTCACCGACGGCTTCAAGGAGCCGCTTGTGCCGCGGCTTCTCCGCGAGCAAGCGGAGCCGGAGCTGATACGGATCTTGCTGACCCGCATCGGCAAGCTCATCGAAGAACGTCTCGTAGAAGAAATCGTTCATGGAGTGGCCAACGGAGCGCCAGAAGCCGATCATGGCCGGATCATCCACGACGACGTGAGCAATCCGGCGGTTCGGGATGGCATAGGGTTTCTCGGCGATGCCCTCGACCGCAGAACGATCCGCAGCATCAGGTTTGCGGCCGAACCAGCGGCCTACTGGGCCTTCGCCGACAGCCTCCGCTTCAAGTGCTACGGGCAGCCCGCTCGCATCAAGGCCGCCCCGGAAACGCACAAAACCCATCGGCCGCAGCGCGTCGCGCAGGAATTCTTCCTCCCGGCTCCAGATGACCTTGATCGGTCTGCCGGCCGCCTTGGACAGCAGAATGGCCTGGGTAGAGGGGCTGGCCGCCTCGTAGAGAAAATGCCGGCCGAAGAAGCCGCCCAGCATCGGCGAATGGATTTTCACCTTCTCGGGCGCAAGACTGGCAAATTTCGCGATAGATGCCTGGAATAGTTCCGGCGCCTGGTTGGGAAACCAGAGTTCAAGCGTGCCGTCGTCGTTCCATCGGGCAAGTGCCGAGGGCGGCTCCAATTGGCCATGTGCCAAATAGGGCGCATCATATGTGGCCGAAATCACCCGCGCTGCGCCGCTCAGAGCCGCGGACGCATCACCTGCGGTTTCCGCGGAAATGCCAGGCCCTGGAGTGGCAGCAAGCAAGGCTTTCCGTCCCTCTGACGAGAATTCCGCGGGCATCGAGCGCCGTGTGCCCGAGGGCGACTCTGTCCAAGTCACCTGAAGTGTCTCGACGGCGCGCCGAGCATGCCACCACCGCTCAGCAAGCACGGCGACCGCGCCCGGCAGCCGGTGAATGGAATGCACCCCAGGCATCGCATTCACCTCCGCCTCGTTAGCGAAGGCGGCAGGCTCGAGCCCAAGGCGCGGCGCATGCTGGACTGCGCCATGCAGCATACCGTCGACTTTCACGTCGATGCCATAGGTGACCTTGCCGGTGGACTTGTCGCGCACGTCGATGCGCGCGACCGGCTTGCTGATCCAGCGGAAATCCTTCTCCGCTCGAAGCGTAACGTTTTGAGGCACCGGCAATGCGGCGGCGTCACTCGCCAGTGCGCCGTATGCGATCGTGCGGTTGGAAGCCGTGTGGCGCACGCGCCCCGGCTCGGTGGAGAGGCTCGCGAGTGGGACGCGAAGGCGTGCGGCCGCAGCCTGCAGCAGCATCTGTCGCGCCGATGCGCCAACCCGGCGCATCGTTTCATAGCTCGATCGCACCGAAAAACTCCCGCCGGTGAATCGGTTGCCGTTCACGAGCAGATAGTCGGCCCCGGGTGGCGCGCATTCCACGGTGAAGGTGGCGGGATCGGCATCGAGCTCCTCGCCGACGATCTGCGCCAATGCGGTGGAGACACCCTGGCCCCCTTCCACGAAGGGACTGCGCAACAAGACGGTGCTGTCGGCGCGAATCTCCAGGAAGGCTGACACGCGCGGAGCCGCTTTTGCCGCAGCGGCGGCGTTCTGCGCCACCGCCTTGGTGCCGGGCAGTGCCACGCCAAGTACCAGCGCGCCGACCGAGGCACGGAGGAAGCCGCGCCGGGAGAGATTCATCGGCCTGCCGACATCCGCCATAGGTCGGAAATCATGATGCATGCTGCTCATGGCGTGCTCCTCAACCCTGCGCAACCTGGCGGACCGCGGCAGAGATCGCGTTGTAAGTGCCGCAGCGGCACAGATTGACCATTGCGGCCGCAATGTCCTGATCGCTGGGTTTGGGGGTCTGCTTCAAGAGGGCGGTGGCCGCCATCACCTGACCGGATTGGCAATAGCCGCATTGCGGCACCTGGTTGGCAACCCACGCGTCCACGACGCGGCGGCCGACTGCGTCGTCAGTGACGGCTTCGATGGTGGTGATGGATTGGCCCGCAACGCTGCTGATGGGCGTAATGCAGGATCGAGTGGCCTGACCATCGATCAGCACGGTGCAGGCGCCACACTGGGCAATGCCACAACCGTACTTCGTTCCGGTCATGCCGAGCTCGTCGCGGATCACCCAGAGAAGAGGCGTGTCGGCCTCCATCTTCACCTGGTGAGTCTTGCCGTTGATGGTCACTTCCATGAAACTGCTCCTCAAATTATCCTCTTGAGACGCGACGTTTGCGGGCCTTCAGCGCAGGACAAGACGCGCGGTGAGGAGCAATGTCTAACCCGGGCGCCAGCCCTGAATTAGATGGCCGAGTTCGCATGAACTTATGAGCCGATTTGATCAATCAGTCGAAGGGCTATCAGCCGCGGTAGCGCAGCGCATCCACCAGAAGAGAAAAGGCAGCCGACTGGTGCCGGCGGCTCGGATAGAAAAGGTGATAGCCCGAATAGGGTGGGCACCAATCCTCGAGAACCCGCTTGAGGCGGCCCTTTGTGAGATACGGTTTTGCCCAGCCCTCCGGCACGTAGGCAAGCCCCATTCCCGCCAGGGCGGCATTCAGGATCTGGGACGTCGTGTTGTAGGTCAGCTGGCCTTCGACGCGCACCCTCAGTTCGCGGCCGCCCCTCTCAAATTCCCAGGCGTAGAGCCCGCGATGGGTGGGCAGGCGCAACGTGATGCACTTGTGGCCGATCAAGTCCTGCGGTTTCTTCGGGAGTTGCCGGTTCTTGAAGTACGAGGGAGCGCCGACGACGGCCATTCGCATGTCAGGCGCAATGCGCACCGCGATCATGTCCCTTTCGACCTGCTCACCGCTTCTCACGCCGGCGTCAAAGCCTTGCGCGACGATATCTGTCAATCCGTAGTCGATAACGACCTCGACTTTGATGTCGGGATAGTTCGGTAGAAGTTTTGCCAGTTTCGGCAGCAGGATCGCATCTGCGGCATATTCGGTGGCCGTGATGCGAATCGTGCCCGCCGGCTTTTCGCGAAGCTCGCGGATGGCCGCAAGTTCGGACTCGATCTCCTCTAGCCGCGGAGCAGCCATTCGAAGCAGGCGTTGGCCCGTCTCCGTCGGCGCGACACTGCGCGTGGTGCGCGTCAGCAGCCGCACACCTAGGCGCGCCTCGAGTTCGCGGATGGTGTAGCTCAGTGCCGATTGTGACACACCGAGCTTGGCCGCTGCCCCTGTAAAACTACGCTCGCGCGCGACCGCCACAAACGCCAAGAGATCGTCTAGCTTCCCGCTCTGCATTTATCGAGCCTGTTTATAAGTCCATGCCGATTATAGCGGCTAGTCGCTGCCGTTGCGCGCGCTAAATCAGCGCGTGACGGCGTGCATCCCGGAACGGGGACCGCCATGACAGTGATGGAGAAGGCGCGACGAAAGCGTCGCGAGACCCGGTGACGACTGAAATTGCTTCCGAAAACCGCACGCTCTCATACCGACCGGCAGCTTGGGGGGCCGTACTTGCGCTGACGCTGTGCGTCTCGACGCTCATCGCGTCGGAATTCATGCCGGTCAGCATCCTGACCCCGATCGCTTCCGACCTCCATCTGACCGAAGGTGCGGCGGGCCAGGCGATCTCGGTTTCCGGCTTGTTCGCGGTCATAACCAGCCTCTGCATTGCGACGATCACCCGGGGGCTCGATCGTCGAGCGCTGCTGCTTGGACTGACCCTTCTGATGCTGTTGTCGGGCCTTCTGGTCGCCTTCGCGCACAATTTCGTCGTGCTCATGATGGGCCGTGCTCTGCTCGGCGTGGTCATCGGCGGTTTCTGGTCGATGTCGGCGGCGACGGTGATGCGGCTGGTGCCCGAGAATCAGGTGCCCCGCGCGCTCGCGACATTGAACGGGGGTAACGCGCTGGCTACCACCATCGCCGCGCCGCTGGGCAGCTTCCTCGGCCAGTACATCGGTTGGCGCGGCGCGTTCTTCCTGGTTGTGCCGCTTGCCGCGATCACCTTCGCCTGGCAATGGCTCACTCTGCCGTCCATGCTCTCCGACCGCGCCAATCGCCAGCCAAGCGCCCTGGGCGTCCTCGGCCGCCCGAATGTTCGCTTCGGAATGGCCTCGGTCGCGCTGCTGTTTGCGGGCCAATTCGCGCTTTTCACGTATCTGCGGCCGTTTCTGGAGAGCGTCACGCGCCTCGAAGTTTCCATGCTCTCGCTCGTGCTCCTCGCCATGGGGGGCGCGGGCATGGTCGGCACGTGGCTGATCGGCCACATGGTGTCGCGCAGCCTGTCGCTGACCTTGATCCTAGCGCCGGTGGCGCTCGCGGCGCTCGCATGCGGCCTGGTCGCGCTTGGAACGCTCGCCGGGCCTACGGCGCTATTTCTGACGCTTTGGGGGATGATCGGAACGGGCACGCCTGTCGCCTGGTGGACGTGGGTCGCGCGCCGCTTTCCGGCTGACGCCGAAGCCGGTGGAGGGCTCATGGTCGCGGTCGTTCAACTCGCAATCACGCTTGGCGCAGCCGGTGGCGGCCTCCTGTTTGATGCCGCCGGTTATCGAGTGACGTTCCTGGCAAGCGCCGGCGTGCTGGTCGCTGGCGCACTGTTCGCCGGTTTGGACGCCCGTGCCGCTCGAGTAAGCGAGCGAAGTCGCTTCACGAGCGACTCTGCCGCGCAATCCGACGCCGGAATGCGGTGCGCGCAACGGCAACGCTCGGCTTAGCCCGAAGGAGAGATACCATGGATTATTCACATCTCGGCAGGACCGGCCTCAAGGTAAGCCGGCTTGCACTTGGCACCATGAACTTCGGCGAGTTGACCGACGAGACAACCAGCTTCTCGATCATGGACGAAGCCCTGAACGCCGGCATCAACTTCTTCGACACGGCCGACGTGTATGGTGGGCCCCAGTCGCCGGAGATGGCGAAGGGGTTTGGTATATCCGAGGAGATCATTGGCCGGTGGCTGGCGCAAGGCGGTCGCCGCGAGAAAATTGTGCTGGCGACCAAGGTGTACCAGCCGATGGAGACTGGTCCGAACGACCGCCGTCTTTCAGCCTACCACATTCGACGCGCGTGCGAGGCGAGCCTGAAGCGGCTGCAGACCGATCACATCGACCTCTACCAGATGCACCACATCGACCGTGCGACCCCGTGGGAGGAGATCTGGCAGGCGATGGGGCAACTCGTCCGTGAAGGCAAGATCACCTATGTCGGCAGCAGCAACTTTGCGGGTTGGGATATCGCCACTGCTCAATGCGCGGCTGCCTCGCGCAACCTACTTGGTCTTGCTTCCGAGCAGAGCCTCTACAATCTCTCTCAGCGGACCATCGAATTGGAGGTGATCCCGGCGGTGCGGCACTTCGGTGTCGGCCTCATTCCTTGGAGCCCGATCGGCATGGGCATTCTAGGCGGTGTGCTGCGCAAGATAGCCGACGGTCGCCGGGCTTCGCCTCTGCTCCAGGCGCGCATCGATCAAATGCGTCCTCGATTGGAGGCCTACGAGGCTCTGTGCGGCGAGCTTGGCGAAACGCCCTCGGAGGTCGCGCTGGCCTGGGTGCTGCACAATCCGGTCGTCACCGCCGCGATCAGTGGACCGCGTACTGTGGAGCAACTTCGTCAGAATCTGAGTGCGCCTTCGCTGAAGCTCGGAGAAGAGACACTGGCTAGGCTGGACGAGATCTGGCCGGGACCGGGCGGCGAGGCCCCGGCTGCTTATGCCTGGTAGAGGCGGCTCAGTCATGGCCGTGGGCATCGAGCAGGGAAAGATCTCGGCAGTGGCGCCGATACTGCTGCCGATCATGGGTGTAGTGTTCGTCGCCTTCCTCATCATAGGCATTGCCATGCCGGTTCTTCCGCTCCATGTACACGATGCTCTGGAGCAAAGCACGTTTGTGGTTGGTCTGGTCGCCGGCAGCCAGTTCGCAGCCTCGTTGGTCTCGCGCCCCTGGGCTGGTCACTACTCGGATACGCGTGGAGCGAAGCGCGCAGTGATCGCGGGTTTACTGGCAGCCTCGGCAGCCGGATTATTGTACGCGCTGTCGCTTGGTTTCAGCGGCTCCCCCACTATTTCGGTTGCCATTCTTCTTCTGGGGCGCGGCGTGCTCGGCGGCGCCGAGAGCTTCATCATCACGGCTGCGGTCAGTTGGGGACTGGCGCTCGTCGATACCCGAAACACGGGCAAGGTCATCGCGTGGGTAGGCTCGGCGATGTTCGCGGCTATCGCCGTTGGGGCGCCGGCAGGATCGGCCCTCTACGACGCTTACGGTTTCGTTGCCGTAGCTGTCGCCACCACGGCAGCTCCGCTGGCCACGTTGCTCCTCGTTGTGCCCCGTCCGACGGTCGCGCCCGTCCAGCACGCCCGCTTCTCTTTCGCTCAAGTTCTAGGCGCTGTGTGGGTGCCCGGGCTGGGCTCCGCACTTGGCAGCGTGGGCTTCGGTGCGGTGACCACGTTCGTCGCGTTGCTATTCGCCAGCCGCGGCTGGGCGAACGGGTGGCTTGCCTATTCGGCTTATGCCGGCGCCTTCATCTTGGCTTGCGTTTTTTTCAGTCACTTGGCAGACGCAATCGGTGGGGCGAAGGTCGCGTTGTTCTGTGCATTGATCGAAGCGCTTGGCCAATCCCTGATCTGGCTGGCGGCTCGCCCTGAGATGGCGCTCGCCGGAGCCGCGCTGACGGGGTTCGGCTTCTCGCTGGTGTACCCGGGCTTCGGCGTCGAAGCGGTACACCGCGTGCCAGCACACAATCGAGGCCTGGCCATGGGAGCCTATACGGCTTTTCTGGATCTTGCCCAGGGTGTCGCAAGTCCGGCGCTTGGTCTGGTCGCGGCTGGGGCGGCGTTGAATGCCGTGTTCCTCACCAGCTCCGGCATGGTTCTATGTGCCGCGGTGGTCGCGGTCTGGCTGATGGCACACCCGACTGCAGACCGTTCAACTGCGAGACTTACGAAGGGAGACAGTGAATGCCCCACGTGATCGTGAAGATGCAACCCGGGAGATCGGAGAAGCTAAAGAGCGCCCTCGCCGAGGCGGTGACGCGGGCGGTCGTCGATACGCTGAAGATCGGCGATGAATCGGTATCGGTCGGCATCGAGGATGTTCAGTCGCAGGATTGGACCCGACAAGTCTACGAACCCGACATCCTCGCAAAACCCGATACCATCTATAAGAAGCCCGGATACGACCCCCGTTGACCTTGACAAGCCCATCGAAGGGCAGTGCGGACGACTTTGCCGCCGGCCTTCACCGGTTACCTCGTCGTCGCTTCGTCGCCGCGTTGACGGCGAGCGTCCTTGTGCTGCACGCAGCCTTCGCTCAGGCTGGCGCGAATGACCCACAAAACGGAGGAACGGCGCTGATGCGGATCCGTTGTCGCTTCGAACAACAGGTCTTCACGGTGACGCTGCTGGAGAATCCGACAGCTCGGGAGTTCGCAGCGATGCTACCTCTTGATCTCGCTATCGAGGATTTTTCGAACAACGAGAAGATCGCGTATTTGCCGCGCAGATTGGCAGAGCAGGGCGGCGGCGGTTCTTTCTCCAAGGAAGCTGCTGGCGACCTTTGTTACTACGTGCCGTGGGGCAATCTCGCTTTCTTTCACGGCGATTACAGATACTCGAGCGGTTCGATCAGGCTCGGCCGCCTGGACGGCGGTCCGCAGCCGCTACTCACGCGTGGCAAGTTCCAGCTGCGCATCGAGCATCTTTCAGCAGGTTAAGGCGACGAGGAGTAGCCATGTTTGCGACAGTCATGTACGGCGCCCGCGATGTCCGCTTCGAAAAGGTGGATGATCCCGAGATCATGAAACCGACCGATGCGATCATCAAATTGTCGGCGACTTGCATCTGCGGATCCGACCTATGGCCTTATCGCGGTTTGCAGCCGACCGATGCGCCTGCCTATATGGGTCACGAATACTGCGGCGTCGTCATCGAAGTCGGCAGCGAGGTCAGGACCGTTCGCCCCGGTCAATTCGTCGTCGGCTCTTTCTGCCTCTCCGACAACACGTGTCCGCACTGCAAATTCGGCTTCCATTCATCTTGCGTGCAGCGCGAATTCATGACGGGCGCTCAAGCGCCTTATGCGCGCGTTCCGCTGGCCGACGGAACGCTCGTCGGTTTGGCAGATATGCCTGGCGATGAACTCATTCCACACCTGCTGGCAACCTCGGATGTTCTGGGCACCGGTTGGTACGCTGCCGACGCAGCGGAAGTCCGGAAAGGTGGGACAGTCGCCGTTGTCGGTGACGGGGCGGTGGGATTGATGGGCGTGCTGGCGGCGAAAGAAATGGGCGCCGAACGCATCATCACGATGAGCCGGCACAAAAGCCGCCAAGAACTCGCCCGAGACTTCGGTGCCACGGACATCGTGGCCGAGCGTGGTGTGGCAGGCGCCGAGCGCGTGAAGGATCTGACCGGCGGCATCGGGGCTGATTCGGTTTTGGAGTGCGTGGGCACGCAAGAATCCATGACGCAGGCCATCGAGTCGGTACGGCCGGGCGGCTCCATCGGTTACGTTGGTGTCCCACACGGTGTGACCTTCGACGGTCAAGCCATGTTCTTTTCTCAACGGCGCATGTTGGGTGGCCCGGCGCCGGTCCGGCGGTTCTTGCCCGATCTGATGGACCGGGTCATGAAGGGAAGGATCCTTCCGGGCAAGGTTTTCGATCTGACGCTTCCGATCGCGGATGTCGCGGAAGGCTATCGCGCGATGGACGAGCGGCGCGCGATCAAGACCATGCTCAAGGTTTGAAGTCGACGATCACGGCGAGCGGAAAGGAAGACAGGATGCAAATCAAACGAAACGGCGAGCAGCCCTCTCAGAAGGGCCCTGAAGACTGGTTTATCGGCCGTGTGCGGATCGATCCGCTGCACACCGCTCCTGCTCCGGCGCGCGTCGCGGGTGCCTTGGTCACGTTTGAGCCCGGCGCCCGGACCGCGTGGCACACCCATCCGCTCGGTCAGACGCTGATCGTGACCTCCGGCTTTGGTTGGGTGCAGCGCGAGGGCGGACCGGTGGAGGAGATCCGGCCCGGCGACGTAATCTGGTTCGAGCCCGGCGAGAAACACTGGCACGGCGCCTCGCCCACAACGGCGATGAGTCACATCGCTATCCAGGAAGCGCTCAACGGCAGCCCGGTGGAATGGATGGAGAAGGTAAGCGAGGACCAGTATCGGAAGTGACGCGCGGCCCTGTCGAGTGCATCTGAAGCATCTGGAGGCAGCGTATGGCCATCGTATTCATCACTGGCAGCACGGACGGTCTCGGCCGGGCGGCGGCGCAATCGCTCCTTGATCAAGGTCACCGAGTAGTGCTGCACGCGCGATCGAGCGACCGCGCCGCAGCGCTCAGAGAACTCGCGTCGCGCGCTGAGGGAGTTGTGATCGGGGACCTGCAGAGCGGCACCGAGACGCGGAGCGTCGCGGATCAGGTCAACGCGATCGGGCGCATGGACGCGGTCATCCACAATGCCGGCATCTACATTGCCCCGAACCGCGGATCGACGCCCGAAGGACATCCCGTCGTTCTGGCTGTGAACACACTTGCTCCGTTCATGCTGACGGGCCTGATCGAGCGCCCCCGCCGATGGGTCTATCTCAGCAGCGGCCTTCACCGCGGAGGAGAAGGGTCTCTAGGCGACCTCGATTGGACGAAGCGCACCTGGAATCCGGCATGCGCCTATGCCGAAAGCAAGCTGCATGCTGTGGCGCTCGCTTTCCTCCTCGCCCGGCGGTGGCCGAAAGTCCGCAGCAACGCGGTCGATCCTGGCTGGGTGCGCACCCGGATGGGGGGTGCGAGCGCGCCGGTCGACATCGACACGGGGCAGCGCACGCAGAGCTGGCTCGCCGTCAGCACAGAACCCGCGGCCATGGTCAGCGGTCGCTACTGGCATCACCTCAAGCCGGAAGAGCCAGCGGCCGAAGCAACTGACGGGGCCTTCCAGAACGAGATGGTCGATCGCCTTCAAGAACTCACCGGCGTAGTGCTTCCCTGAAGGGGTGTCTCGGCGGGTGTGGGGAAAAGAGGTGCGCTCGCCGCTACCAACTCCCACGATGTCTATGGCATCCTGCGATTTGCTACCACTTCGCATCTGATGGTAGCTAGCACCAGACCCGAATCCGGGCGGATATCTGGTCGTCGATAGCTCTGGCTGAAGACCGAGGACCGTAGTACGAGGCGAGTCCGCCGAAGATCACCGTCCCGCGGTTATTAGTCGTTGGCTGCCCAAAGCGCCGCACAGAGGGCTTCAGTCACTTGCTTCGTCTTTGCCTTGCCGCCGAGATCGGGCGTGTGCAACTTTGGATCCATTGTCACGCGCTCTACGGCCCTTATCAGGCGGTCGGCTGCGGGCTTTTCGCCGAGGTGCTCTAGCATCATGGCCGCCGTCCAGAAGGTCGCGACCGGGTTGGCAATGCCCTTGCCGGTAATGTCAAACGCGGAGCCGTGGATCGGTTCAAACATCGAGGGCGCCTCGCGCTCGGGGTTGATGTTCGCGGTTGGCGCAATACCGAGAGAGCCAGCCAAGGCTGCGGCTAGATCTGAAAGGATATCAGCGTGGAGGTTGGTTGCCACGATCGTATCGAGGCTCTGCGGTTTCATCACCATGCGCATCGTCATGGCGTCCACTAGCATCTTGTCCCACGTCACGTCGGGGAATTCCTCGGCGACCTCCGTCGCGACCTCATCCCACATAACCATTGCGTGCCTTTGTGCGTTCGATTTGGTGACGACTGTCAGCAGCTTGCGAGGACGCGATTGCGCCAACTTGAAAGCGTACCGAATGATTCGTTGCACGCCTGGCCGCGTCATCACCGAAACATCCTGCGCAACTTCCATCGGAAGGCCCCTGTGTACACGGCCACCGACCCCGGAGTATTCGCCTTCCGAATTCTCGCGAACGATGACCCAGTCCAGCTCAGGCCCCGACACATGTCGTAGTGGGCTGGTGATACCTGGCAAAATGCGGGTCGGCCGCACGTTTGCGTATTGATCGAGCGGCTGGCAGATCGCCAACCGGAGGCCCCATAGCGTGGTGTGATCGGGGATATCCGGGGCGCCCACAGCGCCGAACAGGATGGCGTCAAACTTCCGAAGTTGGGCCGCGCCGCTTTCAGGCATCATGACACCGTGCCTCTTGTAATAGTCAGATCCCCAGTCGAATTCCGTGAAATTCAGCTGGAAGCCGCCATCCCGCTTGGCGCAAACCTTGAGCGCGTCAATCGCCGCGTCAACAACTTCAGGCCCGATACCGTCACCGGCTACTGCGGCGATGTTGTAGGTTTTCATAGTTTGTCTCTTGTTTGACTTGTCATTCCTCGAAGGGAACGTTGTTGGCTTCAATAACGCGCTTCCAGCGCGCGAGCTCGGTTTTCATCATGTTCGCTAGCTCCTGCGGATTGCGAATCTCGACATTGAACCCCAATGATTTTATTTGCTGTTGGAGGAGCGGATCGTCGGCCGCGTCGGCGAAACTTTTGTAGAGCTTCATAAGCCGGTTCGGATCTGTGTTTCGAGGAGCCAGGAATGCGTACCAGAGCTTTGCATCGACATTTGGAAGTCCAACATCCTTCATTGTGGGAACGTTAGGCATCGCGGCAACATGCGTGTTCGCCGTAACGGCCAGGAATTGCAGTTCCGCGGAGTCGATGAATGGTGCGGCATCGGCGACCGAAACGATGCCGAAATCGATGTGCGCTCCCAGAATGGCCTGCAGCACATCTGGATTCCCGCGGAACGGGACATGCGTGGCTTTGCCGTTGATATCGTTGAGGAGGAGGAGGGATGTCAGGTGGCCAATGGTGCCGACGCCGCCAGAGCCGAAGGTCAGATTTCCCTTTCTTGCACCTGCGATGAAGTCGTCCATCGAGCCGAATTTGAGCCCTGATCGGACAACGAGAACGAGCGGCACACTCCCAATTCCGGCGATCGGTCGAAAGTCGGTTTCGATGTTGTAGCGTGCCGTCTTTCTGATTGCGACTGCGCCGACAGCGGAGGAAGGCAACCCCACGATCGTGTAGCCGTCAGGCTCGGCTTTGGCCGCGGCCGTCATGCCGATCATGGTGCTGGCGCCGGGACGGTAGTCGTAGACAAATGGCTTGCCGACAATGCGGGCTGCCCTCTCGGTGAAGGCACGCGCGATCACGTCCCCTGGTCCTCCGGGTGGATTCGGGATGATGATTTTGATCGGCTGGACAGGATAGTCGTCGGCCAGGAGGGCTCCGGAGGCCGCGAGATAGCAAAGTAGCCAGATAGCCAATGAGAGCAGCCGGCTGATCCGCACGCAAGCACCCTTTTGGGAGGTAACAATTGAGCAGCTACTATTTCGACCGAGAAAAATTTACCTTCGTGCCGCCGCGGCCGCGCTAACGAAGCCGCAGCAGCATTATCTCTGAAATCGCATTCAGAAGGTCGGCAGAATGATTCTGAGGAATTCGGTCGGCTGAAGCGCCTTGATCGCGACTGGTCCTTCTCCCTTCTGAAATTCGAATGCGCTCCGCTCGCCGTGGTGGCTCTTTCCGTCAACCGTCACCGCGCCTTTGCTCAGGAAAAGGATCTCGATGGATGACTGCATGCCCGCGGAAAAGGTGGCGCCCTCATCCAGGCGGATCAGTCCGATACGGGTGTTGCGCTCGGTAAAGGTACCGAGGGTTTTCGTTGAGACACCTTTCTGCTCCGTCGGCATCCAGTCGTATGCCTCAGGATCCATAATGATGAAATTGTCATATCGAGGTTTGCTATACACGGACGGCTTTCCGGTCGCCTCCTCGTAACATGCTTCAGAGCCGTCCTTGTTGTGTCGCTGGCCCTTGTCGTCGACGTATGTATAGATGCCCTCCTTGAATGTGCCTTTCTTCGCAAGCGCCGCGTTGGCAGCTTCTCTTTGGGTGGGGCTGAGAAATCCTTGCCCGCTCGCGCCGCCGAATTGGCAGACCATCATCTCCAGGCCTTCCGGCCGATCTTGCGGTCCATAGTGGACGCTCTCGGGGAAGTAACCGACCGAGCCTTCCTTCATCACGACGCCCTTGGCGATTGGGTACTCGCCCTTCAGAACGTAGCGGACCTGATCGAACGTATGGCGGTGACGCGGAGTGGACCATCCGCCGCCACCAGTACGCCCCACGTTCAGCAGATAATTGTTGGGCGAGTTATCCTCGCCGAGCAGCAAGAACTTTTGGTCCAGAACACCTTCGCGCATGCTGCCGACGCGGCCGCCCGGTGCGGTTGAGGCTTCACCTACTCTCATCGCTTCCTCCTGTCGTGGTGGTCGACCACCTGTGTCTGTGTTCTGTACTACCCAACGCGAGCGCAGGCGTCACGAGCCTACAGTCTCGGGGGTATAAGGCGAGGCTATCGCCTCGCACTGACGCGGCGCCATTTGCTGTTAGGATGATCAGCGAAAACTCGCTGACGACGCTCTCTATCCGCTCTCCAGAAGAAAGGTCGTTTCCGAGTGTCCAGGTTGCAGGCGCGCCAGGGCCCCGACCCGGGCGAATTATGGAGGTCAAGAAGAATGAAGGTTTGTGTTTACGGGGCAGGCGCTGTTGGCGGACACCTCGCAGGCAGGCTCGCCAAAATCGGCCTCGAGGTCTCGCTCATCGCCAGGGGAGCGCATCTTGCTGCCATCGAGAAGAACGGGCTTCAGGTCGAAACAAAAGAGGGCGTCATTCACAGTTGGCCGACTGCCACGGACGATCCCAAGCAGCTTGGAACTCAGGACGTGGTGATCGTCACGCTCAAGGCGCCGTCACTGCCTCAAGCGACTGAGGGCCTAGGTGCATTGTTGCGGAAGGATACGCTGGTCGTCTTTGCCATGAATGGGATTCCCTGGTGGTATTTTCACGCTCACGGCGGTCCGCTCGACGGGACGAGACTGCCGCGCATCGACCCCGGTGATGTGGTTTGGCGGACCGTCGGACCTGAACGAGCCGTTGGAGCGGTCGCGTATACGGCATGCACCGTAAAGGCTCCCGGAGTGGTTCACGCCGAGAATCCGCGAAACCGCATAATACTGGGACGACCCGACGGCGCGGCCGATCCGCGCCTTGGATCGTTGGCCGATGCCATGGTCTCCAGCGGCCTTGAAGCCGAAACGTCCGCAAGGATTCGAGATGCAATTTGGGCGAAGCTGCTCATGAATCTCACGGGGGGAGCGCTCGCTACTCTGACCGGTTTCCCAATGAAGGAGGCGCTCTCGGATCCCGCGGTAGCGGTGGCCGCAGCTGTCATGACACGTGAAGGTGCCGAAATTGCGCGAGCCCTTGGCTGCGATCCCGGAGATCCAGAGGGCGGTCTGGCTCGCCTTTCCGTGTCGACGCATAAGCAGAGCATTCTGCAAGACCTGGAGCATGGCCGACCGATGGAGGTCGATGCGATGCTGCGGGTTCCACTAGACCTCGCGCGTTTGGCAAGCGTATCGACACCGACCTTGGATCTGATCATCGGCCTTGCCGTACAACGCGCGCGATCGGCCGGTCTATATACGGGTTAGGACAACAGACTGGGTCTGGTCGTGCCCACGGCCAGACCCTCGTCCGCGGCGCCCTCTTGGAAGCTGGGCGAGCCCTTGGTCCGTGGTCTGGGCGCCAACGGCGCCTCACCAGTCAAGCACCAGTCGCCCTGTCATCGATTTGGAAACGCAGGCGGCCATCAGCCGGTTGGACTTGCGCTCGTTTGGCAGAAGGAACGAATCTCGGTGGTCTGGCACGCCCTCCAACACGGTCGATAGGCAAGCACCGCAAGTGCCTTCGAAGCACGAGGACGGAATGGTCACGCCGGCCTCGGCGCATGCGTCGATGATCGATTGACCAGGAAACACTTTCACGTCGACGTTTGAGCGCTGGCATCGAACCGTGAAAGCCTCGAACGATCCTTCAGCGCCCTGGCGAGCGCCAGGCTTCGGCGCGAACCATTCGGTGTGGAACGATCGTCCCGCGGCAGTCGCGGCTTCTTCCAAATCAAGGAGAAATCCTTCTGACCCGCATGCGTAGACCACCGCAGCCGCGCCACTCTCGTCGAGCAGGGCCGCCAGATTGGGACGTCCTGTCTCTGACGTGAAGTAAACGTGCGCGTTACCGAGCTCCCGGAGAAGGTCTACGTAGGCGAGATCTTGTCGGCTGCGCCCGACATAGTCGAGGCGCCACGGTATCCGCTGCGTGCGCGCCGCATCTATCATCGACAGGATTGGCGTGATTCCGATTCCGCTTGCAAAGAAGTGATAGCTCTCGGCCGGCTTGAGAGGAAAGTTGTTGCGCGGCGAGCGCACGCGGACGGCATCCCCGATCTTCATCCGATGAATTGTCTCGGACCCGCCGCGTCCAGCTACCTCGTGCAGAACGGCAATGCGCCAGATACCTTGGTTGCTTGAACCTCCGACCAACGAATACGATCTTACGACGTCGCCGGGAAGCACGAGATCAATGTGCGCACCCGCAGTCCATTCCGGTAGGGCCGTCCCCGCGGGGGCGCGAAACTCCAGTTCGATGATGTCTTTCGCCAGCCGCCGGATGAGGCCGATCTGCAGGACGTGTTCTCCCCGACCCGTAGGGATAGGCGCGCCTGCGGTGTCGATCGACCGGGCATTGAACTTCACGGGTAGCTTGGATGGGCCGAGATGGGTCCATGTGCTCAACTCCGGTTGGCCGGCGAGCACGAAGTCGTCTGTCATCGCCAACAGTTCTTCAGTTGCAATGCGCAGCTGCGCCCGAGCCAGCGCGGCTCCGATGCACCGGTGGATGCCGTAACCCATCGCGATATGCTTGTTGGGCCTGCGGTCAAGGTTCACCGTGTCGGCATCTTCGAATACCGCGGCATCACGGTTTGCCGCCGAGAGCATGAAGCCGACTCGCGAGCCCTTCGGGATCACGGTCCCCCTGATCTCGACATCGCACGTCGTCCGGCGCCCGATGATCCGCGCCGGAGTCCAAACCCGAAGAATCTCTTCAATCGCCTGCGGAATTAGCCGCGGCTCGGTCCTTAACCGCTTCTGGTCGGCAGGCGTTGACGCGAGATGGCGTATCATGCTGCCAAGAGCGTTCGTGGTCGTCCCATGACCTGCTTGAAGAAACAGCCGAATGGTTCCGGCGACATCTTCATGCGTGAGCCGGCGGCCAGCTGCGGGCTCGTTAAGCAGCGCGCTGATGACGTCGTTGGAATCGTAGGGTGTCTTGCGGCGGGCATTGATCACGCCGTCGATGTACGAATAGATCTCGTCGTTCGCTTCCTTGTGAGCGGACGTATCTCCACTCGCACCGGCATCGATGATGCGGTTTATCGTCGTCTTAATCTTTTGAGCGTCCTCGACGGATAGACCGAGGAAAATGCATTGCACCCGGATGGGCATAAAAAAGGTGAAGGATTCGACCACGTCGACTTCCCCCGACGAGATGCATCGGCCGAGCAGCTCGCGCGCGGTTCGACGGATAACAGGCTCGATTAGGCGAATGCGATCCGGTGTGAAGAACCTATTCAACAGATCGCGGAACTGGTCGTGGATTGGAGGATCCACTTCGGCTGGCGCGCGGGGAGGGCGATCGGGGCCGGTGGCTTCCGGAATGGGTGTCTTTTGGGCGCTTGTGAATGTGTGATAGTCCAAGGCCGCATTGGTGATGTCCTCGTACCGGGTCAGGGCATAAAAGCCGCCGAAGCGATCGCTCCAAGCGACCGGGCACTTCTCGCGGAGATGGGCGTGAATATTGGTCGGATCGCCATGATGGGCGGGATCGAGGGGATCCCAGTCAGGGACTGGCTTTGACATTATTTTCCTTCTTTTTCAGTCTGGCTTCGCCAGGCAGGCGAGGCTCGGACGGACGATCGTCCGAGCCTCTGTTGTTTGCGCCGCGGCGACGACTATCCCGCCGTGCGCAGGACTGTTGCAGGGTCGGCGTTCGGCGTGGCCTCGGGCTCCAAGGCTTCAAGCGACCGTTGATTGGTCTCGACGCCGAATACCGCGAAGATCAAAGCTACGGTCGTGTACATTCCGGCGATCGCGCCGATGACACCCCCAACTCCATATCGGTCGAAAAGAGCAAGAACGATAAAGGGGGAAGCAATAAGCCCGGCGCGTCCGAACGTCTGCGCGACACCGCTGCCACGGAAGCGATATTCGGTCGGGAAGAACTCAGGCGCGATGCCCGAGCCCAGAGACAAGAACACCGATGCGCCTGCGGTCAGCAGAAAGCCGCAGACCATGATGAGCGGAGCCGAAGTCAAGAACGGGTAGATCGAGCCGAGAGCGGCGCAGATGAGACCGAATATGACGATGCCCCAGCGTCGCCCCAGACGATCGGCCAGCAGCACGACCATCAGTGATCCGGTAGCGAATCCCGCCATCATGGCAGTGTTATAGGCCAGCGATTTTGTGACGGTCAGGCCCTGCTTCACGAGGAATGTCGGCATCCAGCCCGTCATCGTATAAGAGCCGAATAAGCACGTGACGCTGACGATGATCGCGAGAAGAGTCCGCGCGATCACAGGACGCGACAGCAGTACGGCCGCGCTAACGTATCGCGGAGGCGGCGCGGGCACCGCGACGACCGGGGGAAGGGAACGACCCTGCGCGGCCTCCTGCTCGATGCTCTGCAGGACCTTTTCGGCCTCTTCGGTGCGACCAACCCGCTCCAGCCAACGGGGCGACTCCGGCAGCTTGCGGCGTTCCCACCATACCCACATGGTGCCCACGCCGCCGATGATGAACATGGCTCGCCAACCGAGCGTTGGAATCACGAGTAGAGCGGTCATAGCGGTGACAAAGACGCCAACGCCACCAAACACTGCAAACCACCCGATGTACCGGCCGCGCTGTTTGGGAGGCACGAATTCGGTGATGAGGCCGTACCCCATCACATATTCGGCGCCCATTCCGACGCTCATGATGGCGCGGATGAAGATCAGTGCATGAATGGAGGGGGCAAAGGCCGACAACAAAGCGCAGCTGCCGAAGATCGCCAGGTTGAACTGGTAGGCGAAACGTCGACCGAAGCGATCGCTCAACCAGCCGGCCGTAGCCGCGCCCACCGTCAGCCCAGCGAACGTCACGGACATGAAGAGCGAGTTCAGCTCGAGCGTGGACCAGCCGCTCTGGAGCAATGCCGCGAGCACCGAGCTGGAGAGCGTGTTGTCGAACGAATCGAAGAACACGCCCATGCTGACGAGCCACAGCATGCGGCGATGGAACGGCCCGATTGGCAGGCGATCCATTCGCGCGCCAGCGTTGACCGCGCCCGAGAAAGAAACGTCCTTGTTGGGTATCGCAGATGGCATTTTCGTCTATCCTCTCCTCGTTTAAAGCGAGCGCGCTGGCTCATCTTGTTGTGGTTTTGTGGTTGCCCCCGATCCAGTCAGGAATTCTGCTGGAAGAGGTCTTCCGCGTCTTCACCGAGTTCGGTCCACCAGACTTGTAGCTGGCCGGTGCCGGAAAGCCTGCCGCTAGCGCCTAGATCGATGGAAGCGCGGCGGCTTCGCGATCGAAACCGAACATCGCCTTCACCTCCAGGTATTCCTCGAGCCCGAAGACCCCCATTTCCCGGCCGTTGCCTGATTGTTTGTAGCCGCCCATGGGCGCAGCCACGCTGCCCGCTGCGCCGTTGAAGAAAATGCGTCCCGCCCTCAACCGGCGGCATACGGCTAGCCCTCTTTCGCGATCAGAAGAGAATACGTAGCCGCCGAGGCCGTAGGGCGTTTCGTTGGCAATAGCGACGGCTTCTTCTTCATCGTCGTAAGGCAGGACCGCGAGAACGGGTCCGAAGAGTTCCTCGCGCGCGATCGTCATCGTCTGCGTGACTTCCGAGAAAACGGTCGGCTTGACGAAATATCCCCGCCCGAAGCCTTCGGGGCGACCGACGCCGCCGCAAATTATTCGGGCTCCCTCGTCCAATCCCGCTTGGATATAACGTTGAATTCGCTCGAACTGCGTACGGTTGACGACTGGTCCCATGGTCGTATCCGAATCCTGGGGGGCGCCGATCCTCACTTTGGCTGCTTCGCGCGCCAAATGGCTGGCGAGATCGTCCATCTGGCTGCGGTGCACCAGGATTCGGCTGGGGGCGTGGCAAGACTGCCCCGCGTTGAAGAAACCGCGGGCAATGTTCCAGCGCGCCGCGGCTTCGAGATCGGCATCGCGCAGGACCACATTTGCCGATTTCCCGCCGAGCTCCTGCGCCACGCGCTTGACCGTGCTCGCAGCCGCTGCCGCGACGAGAATGCCCGCCCGGGTCGAGCCGGTGAACGAGATCATGTCCACCTCCGGATGGCGGCACAGCGCTTCACCCGCCTGAGGGCCATCTCCGATCACCAGGTTGAAGACGCCCTCTGGAACGCCCGCGTCGTCGAGTATCTCGGCGAGAACGATCGCGCTCAGGGGCGAGTACTCGCTCGGCTTGAAGACGATCGTGCAACCTGCGGCGAGCGCGTACGCGATCTTCGTGACTGGAGTCTGCACCGGCCAATTCCAGGGCGAGATCAGGCCGCAGACGCCGATCGCCTCCCTCCGGACGATCGACCCTCCGATGCGATGCTCGAACGAATAATCACGAAGGACCCTGGCAGCTTCCTTCCAATGGTCGATTGGACCCTGCGTCTGCACGGTCGCGCTTTTCGGTGACCCCATCTCCCGGGCGATCACGTTGGCCAGATCCGATTGTCGAGCAGCATACGCCGCCAGAATGCGCTCGAGCAGGGCAATCCGCTCGGCGACGGAAGATGCGCTGAAGTCGGCGAAAGCTTTGCGTGCAGCGGTGACTGCGCGATCGACGTCCTTGGCGGTCCCCATGCCGACGGTCGCAAAAGCTGCCTCGGTCGTCGGATCGACCAACTGAATCGTCTGCGGGCCAGCTGGTTCGATCCATTTGCCGCCAATGTAGAATTTTCGGTGCTGTTCCATATTCGGGTTCTGCTCTCGTGAGCCTCCCATGGGGCGAGGGTTCAATTGCTGTGGGTCAAGCCGCCGTCCGCGGCGATGGTTTGTCCAGTGATGAAGCCTGCTGCTCGCGTCGCGAGGAACATGACGAGGCCGACCAGATCCTCAGGCATCTGACCGCGCGGCAGACACTGCTCGCCGAGAACCCGTTGCCGGAATTCCGGACTGGGGTTGTGCGTTCGATCGACCTCGGTCGCTACCGCGCCTGGACGGATGCAATTGACCGTGATTCCGAACGGACCGAGTTCGCGGGCCAGCGAGTTGGTCATCCCGATGATCGCGGATTTCGACGTGACGTAGTGAAGATAATTGGCGACGCCACGCGGCACGGAATCGGAGGAGATGTTGACGATGCGGCCCCAGCCTGCCTTGCGCATCGACGGTGCGACGGCGCAGATGGAAAGATAGGTACCGGTTATGTTGACTCGCATAACCCTTTCCCATTCGTCGAATGGGATTTGATCGAATGGGACCTTGTTGAGGGTCGCAAAGATCGCGGCGTTGTTAATGAGCACGTCGATCCGGCCATAAGCGTCGGTCAGAGTTCGGACCATGTTATCCACGGACGAGCGTTCTGCGACGTCCACGCGGATGGCTTCGGCCTTTCCTCCCGCAGCCTCGATCTCTCGCTGGACCGCTTCGGCCTTTGCCAAATTGATGTCGGCGACTGCTGCGATGGCTCCCGCGGCGGCGAATTGTCTCGCTATTTCACGTCCCAGACCCTGACCTGCGCCGGTGACAAGCACAACGCGATCGGTGACGCTGAAATCTCGAGCGTGAGCTGGAACTCCGGAATCGGCCGGGGCGTGAATGGAAGTCCTGGCATCCATATTTAACTCTCTTGCTTCAGTTAGAAATTCGAGCGCGGTGCCGTCCGTCTGACGGGTGCCTAGGCGAACTGTCTGCGCATCTGGGTCGCTGCACTGATAAGAAAAGAAAGATCGTTTCCGGTAGACGCGTACCGAGCGCCGAGCGCGACAAGCTCTCTGATCAGATCGGGACGCGAGCCAAGCCCGCCCACACCAAGAGCCTTGTGATGAGTTCGGCAAGCCTCGAGGCAGCGCGCGTAGGCGTCGCGGACGAGCGGATGGTCGAGCTGCCCCGGAATACCGAGCGCGCCGCAGAGATCGTTGGCTCCCACGAGGAGGATGTCCACGCCATCAACGGCCGCTATCTGTTCGGCAGCAGCCAGCCCCGACGGGGACTCGATCATCGCGATGATCATGGTCGCCTCGTTCATCTGTCGGATAGTGTCTGCCGCCGGACCCGCGCGGAAATGCAATTGGGGCAGAAGGCCGGCCAGCGATCTGGTTCCGATCGGTGGATACTTCACGGCGCGCACGATGGATCGTGCGTCTTCCGCCGATTCCAGATGGGGCGCGATAATGCCGAGCGCGCCGCAATCGAGGACGCGCGCGATAAAACCAGCGTCGATGCTTGGAATGCGGACGAACGGCGCTATCCCCAGGCTTATACAAGCCAGACAGATCTGGCCCACCGTATCGAGGGAGAAACCATTGTGCTCCAGATCGATATAGACCGTGTCAAAGCCGGAGGTGCGAGCGATGCTGGCAATCTCAACCCCTCGAACCAGTCGGACCGTCATGGAATAGACGGTCTGATCGCGCGCCAGCTTTTCTCTGACGCAGTTTCGAAGCTGATCGTGTTCTGGAACCATTCTCTTTCCGGTCGCAAAGTCGCTCGCAGGCGAAGCGAAGAAGGTCAACTCAAAACGCAGATCAACTGCGCGACCGAAATATACATGCCTCGGTGCGAGCTTTAAGCGACAGTTCGGAGAGGGCGGGTCGGAGATATAGTGTCAGCTTATATGGCTGGGATCGCCAACGCTTCCGTGTCGCATGCTGGTAGCGCAAGATAGCGATAGCCCGCGGCGATGGTCGTTGGGCGCCTATCGAGGGCAAAAAAGCCCTGGCATGCGGCAGGATGCGCCAATTCGGAAAGAGGGAGGCGAGATGAGGTTCCGCGCTTAGCGCTGCGTCGCGGGAATTCCTGCGACGACTGATTTTCATAGAGAACCGGCCATGCGAGTTGCCTCCACCAAGGCGCACAGACGGCAATCATCAGTCGGCGCTGGACGGGACGGTCAGGAACATACAAGGACAACGTAATGCGCGGCATCGTTTTTCGCGGAAACTGCACTGTTGAACTCGCAACTGTCCCGGATCCGACTCCGGGCCCCGGCGAAGTGGTCGTTGAGATCAAGGCGTCTGGAATGTGCGGTAGTGATCTGCATTTCTATAGGCGCTCGCCCGAGCTTCTATCGCAGAAGCCGATCATCGCCGGCCACGAGCCATCCGGCATCGTTGCGGCCATCGGTCCGGGCGTAACGGGTCCACATGCGCGCGTCGGCGCGCGCGTCATGGTTCATCACTATCATGGCTGCACCGACTGCGAGCATTGCAGGTCGGGATGGCCCCAGATGTGCCAATCCGTCCCGGTGACGGTTTACGGCACGGATCAGCATGGCGCTCACGCGCCCTACATGAAGGTGCCGGCGGACACGTTGGTGCCCCTCGACGAGCGCCTGAGCTTTGCCGCAGGTGCTGCGATATCATGTGGGACAGGTACCGCGTGGGGAGCTTTTGAGCGGATGGGGCTGACGGGTCGCGATACGATTGCGATCTTTGGTCAGGGACCTGTGGGCCTATCCGCGACGCTTCTCGCCAAGGCGCAAGGGGCGCGCGTGATCGCTCTCGATATTGACGATAATCGACTTGCAACCGCCAAGGCGTTCGGTGCCGACTTCGTCGTAAACTCGCGGGAGGGAGATGTCCCCGACGCAATTCGAAGTCTGACCAAAGGCCGCGGTGCGACCATGGCGCTCGAGACCGCGGGCGCCGCTGCCGCCGGGCAGGATGCGCTGCGCTGCGTCCAGCCCTGGGGCACGATAGGTCTCGTCGGCCTGGGGGCCGAGATCAAATTGTCACTCGCCCAGATGCTCCGCAGACAGCTTCGCATCTTCACGTCGTGGACGATGTCGATCCAAGCGCAACGCGCGTGCGCGGAATTCGTGATCGAACGCGGGATCGATCTCGACAGGCTATTCACCGATCAATGGAGACTCGATCAGGCGGAGGAGGCCTATCACAGCTTCAACCGTCAGAGCGCAGGCAAGGGCGTGTTCCTAATGTAGCCGGCGACAGCAGGGGACTGTGTGTACGCGTTGTCGCGACCTGACCGAAGCGCGCGCGAATTTTTCCGAGAAAGACAGTTGATGAACCAGCAAATGCCGCCGTCCCAACTTTGCGCTGCCGCGCAGGGATTCCTGTCACGCGGACAATACGGCCTTTTCATTGATGGGCATGAGATCGCGGCGACATCGAACAAGGTGTTCAACACGATAGATCCATCGACCGGCGGCGTGATCGGTTCGCTTGCGGAGGGAGATGAAGCCGACATTGATCTCGCGGTTCGCTCCGCCCGGCGAGCCTTTCATGGTCCCTGGAGCCGCTGGACTCCTTATGAACGTCAAGCACTGCTCTACCGAGCGCACGAGGTGATTGACAGAAATTTTGAGGAACTGGCCGAGATCGAGGCTGTCGACATGGGCGCACCGATCTCCCGAGTAAGGGGGTCCAAGTCCGGCGTGTTGAAGATGATCCTCTTCTTCGCGTCGCAGGCCGGAAATATCGTCGGCGAGACGCTTCCCAATGGTCTGCCGGGTGAGGTGACGACCTTGTCCTTCAAGGCCCCGGTGGGCGTCATCGGCGGCATCATTCCATGGAATGGTCCGCTGAACAGCCAGTTCTGGCTCATCGGCGCCGTGCTTGCGACCGGCTGCACGGCGGTGCTCAAGCCGGCAGAGGACGCGTCCCTCTCGGTGTTGCGCGTCACGGAGCTTCTTCACGAGGTCGGCCTGCCCTCCGGGGTCGTAAACGTCGTCACCGGATTCGGGGGCGCCGCTGGCGCTGCCCTTGCGCGACATCCCGATGTCGACCGTATCGCCTTCACGGGTTCGACGGCGACGGGACGGAAGATCATCGAAGCATCGACCGTCAACATCAAGAAGTTGCAGCTGGAGCTGGGCGGCAAATCGCCGGATATCATTTTTTCCGATGCGGATCTCGACAAGGCGGTGCCGGGCGCCGTAATGGGAGTGTTCGCGAACTCCGGTCAGATCTGTTTTGCGGGCACACGCGTATTCGTCCAGCGCCCAATCGTGCAGGAGTTCTGCGCACGTGCCGCCGACTTTGCGCGTGCTATCCGGGTGGGATCGGCGCTGGATGCCAACGCCCAGCTTGGGCCACTCATTTCGGGTCGGCAGCTGGATCGCGTCATGTCTTACATCGAGCTCGGACCAAGAGAAGGAGCACGTCTAGTTTGTGGCGGCGAGCGCCTGGGTGGCGCTCTGGCGGACGGCTATTTCGTCACGCCGGCGATTTTCGCTGAAGTCGACAACTCGATGCGCATAGCGCAGGAGGAGATCTTCGGTCCCGTGCTCTCGGTGATCCCCTTTGACACCTTGGAGGAGGCGATCGCGCTAGCCAACCAAACGGATTACGGCTTGGGAGGCGCGGTTTGGAGTCAGAATGTCTCCACCGCTCTCAAGGTCGTCAAAGGCGTGCACACCGGCGTCATGTGGGTGAATTGTTATGGACTGATTGATCCCCTAGTTGGCTTTGGCGGCACCAAGCAAAGCGGATACGGCGCCAAGGGCGGTCGTGCCCATCTGGACACGTATCTCTACTCCAAGAACGTTTACATCAACACCTGAATCAAAACGGTCGCGCACCGCGACCTAACTGTCAGAACCCTCGAAGGAAGTCGGATGCTTGAAAAAATCGCGAAGCCTCAACTAAAGGACCCAGATCTGCTGCGCAGCGAGAACTATATCGACGGCGAATGGGTTGTGGCCGACGGCGGCGCCGTGATGGAAATTCGCAATCCATCGACAGGCAGGCCGTTGGGGACAGTTCCCGCGATGGGACGTACCGAAACGCGTCGGGCCATCGATGCGGCAAGAGCGGCGTTCCCGAAGTGGCGGGCGATGGTGGCAAAGGAGCGAGGCGCGATCATCCGCAGGATTGCGGACCTGATGATCGCGAACGCGGATGATCTCGCGCTCATCATGACCGCCGAACAAGGTAAGCCCCTGGCCGAGTCGAAAGGCGAGATCGCCTATGCTGCCGGATTCCTGGAATGGTTCGCGGAAGAAGGGCGGCGCGTCTATGGGGAGACGATCCCCGCGCATGTCCCGGATCGGCGGGTCGTGGTAACGAAGGAGCCGATCGGCGTTTTCGCAGCGATCACGCCTTGGAACTTCCCTTCCGCGATGATCACACGCAAAGCTGGTCCGGGATGGGCCGCGGGTTGCACAGGAATTATCCGTCCCGCGAGCCAAACACCCTTCTCTGCACTCGCTCTAGCAGTCCTTGCCGAACGGAGCGGCATGCCCCGAGGTGTATGCAACGTCATCACCGGTCCATCCAGCGCCACCGGAAGGGAGCTCACGGAAAATCCATCCGTGCGCAAGCTCTCCTTCACTGGCTCAACCGAAGTAGGTCGCATGCTGCTCGAACAGTGCGCGAAGACAATCAAAAAGACCTCAATGGAGCTGGGCGGGAATGCACCGTTCATCGTGTTTGACGATGCCGATCTCGACGAAGCAGTGAAGGGCGTGATGGCGTCGAAATTTCGCAATACTGGCCAGACCTGTGTCTGTGCAAATCGGATTCTCGTGCAGGACGGTGTTTACGAGACGTTCACTGCCAAACTGAAAGCGGCTGTGGAGAAGCTTCAGGTGGGTGACGGCATGGAGGCTGGCGTAAGTCAAGGTCCGCTAATCAACCACGATGCGGTTCTCAAGGTCGAGGAACACATTGCCGACGCTCGCGCCAAGGGCGCCGCGATCGTAACGGGAGGGAAGCGGCATGCGCGGGGTGGCAACTTCTACGAGCCGACCGTGCTGGCGGATGTGTCACGCGATGCGCTGATCTTTCGCGAGGAGACCTTCGGTCCCGTTGCTCCTCTCTTTCGTTTCAGGACGGAAGACGAGGCGGTGCGATTGGCAAACGACACGCCATTCGGGTTGGCCAGCTACTTCTATGCACGCGACGTCGGTCGGATATTTCGCGTCGCGGAGGCTCTGGAATACGGCATCGTCGGGATCAACGAGGGACTGATTTCTACACCCGAGGTCCCGTTCGGTGGCGTCAAGCAAAGTGGGATCGGACGGGAAGGTAGCAGCCATGGGATCGACGAGTACCTTGAGATCAAATACATGGCCCTCGGTGGGGTCTAATTGACTCGCGTTTGGACAGGGCAATCCACAGCGTTCAGGGCTGACAGTTCAATTCAGGACCCAAGTCGATACCGGCGGCCGCAATCTGACCGACGAGACTGCGACTCGCCTCGGTCAGCGGATTCCGCTCGCGGAATATGACAGCGATATCGCGGTTGAGCAGCGGTCCAGTGATGTCGAGGGCCCTGATCCGCCCCGCCTGGACATCGGAATCTATGGCGGAGGCCGGCAGTAGCGCGAGACTGTCGCTCCCGGCGACAATGGCCTTGATGCAGTTCACCGTCCCGCACTCCGTCAATTGTACCGGAAGGTCAACGCTCTCTGACGCGAGCAGCTTCTCGAGCAGTGTTCTCTGCCTGCCGACCATCTGGATGATCCACGGAAATTTCGCGAGATGCAGCCATGAGGGATTTTCCAATGCAGAGACGGGATGATCCGGCCGGGAGATGACATACAGCCGGTCGCGGAAAAGGACTCTTTGCTTGAGTCCCTCGAGGTATCCGTAGTTTTCCGTCTGGGCGACGATGAAGTCCACTTCCCCGCGCATGAGGCTGAGCAGGAGTTCGAGCTGGATTTTCTCTGCGACGCGGAGAATTGTCGTTGGATGATTGTCTCGCCACTTGCAGATCGCTTGCGGTACGATGGAATTGGCAAGGCTCGGCAGGGTGCCGAAAGCGACGGCAGAGTGTGTTCGCTCATCCGATAGCTTCATCCTGCTTTCCGCGAGCTTCAATTCATCACGGATGAGCCGCGCGTGGGCGTAGAGAACCTCTCCCATCGGGGTGGGCTTGACCCCGATCGGGCTGCGCTCGAGAAGCGGACCGCCAACGCTCTCTTCCAAACGATCGATCGAAACGGACAATGCTGGCTGTGAAATCAGCAGCTCCTTGGCCGCCTTCTTGAGGCTCCCGCTCTCGATGACCGACGCGAAGTAAAGCAGTTTCTTGGGATCCAACTTCTACCTCCGATCCAACCGGACTCTCTTTTTGCTTTTTTGTCCGGAAAGGACACCCGCTCGGTGGCAAATTCCGATCGGCTTCTCCCGTCTGGCGGGGGTATAGCATAAATCTATATCCCCGATGAAGGGACACGTTGGTGAGATAGGGTCGCGGACCGAGCGGCCCCGGCCCCACGCCCCCCTTAAAGCGGCCGGGGCCTTTTGGTCCATCTAGCGCACGCGGGCTTCATCGCGCATCCTGGCGCCGTCTGCCTCGGGGCTGGCCTGAGCAGACCTTTCGCCCTGTGCTGCGGATTAGGTGCGCACCTCCAGACGGCACGGGGCCGACTGGTCCACTCAATGCGATCCTCGCCGTGGCTCAACAATCGCGCGTAAGTCCCGCTCTCGTGTAGCTCGAGCCAGCCGCGCTCGACCGCCATCTTGATGCCCGCACCGAACTCCGGGCCGGTGGCCTTCAGTGTGTAATCCCCCGACGCCCTCGGGCGTGTCGATGTGCTAATGGTGACGCTCTTAAGCGAGCAGCCCCGTGCACGGTCCTCGCTAGCAGCGGCGCTTCCTTATTTGGAAATGCCTGCTAAGCAATTGATATTACTAGAGGCGAATTCGACCATTTTTTCCAAACGCGGCTTGAAATCGTTGAATAATCAAACTGTTTTTGATTCCGCCATTCGGAGGTTCGATCCCTCCCGCCCCAGCCAGGGCAACGTCCTAAATTTCCTTCGATTTCCGCACCACGCTCGGCAATGCCAACGTCAAGACGCCCAAAGGGCAATTTCGACGGCGGGATGCGCTCAAACCGGACTATCGTTGAATGGCCTTGATCCATTTGGCCGATCTTAGCCCAGACTTCCCTACGATGGACTGGAGCGAGGGGTCAATGTTGTCAGTTGGTTAGAGGACCGCGTGTGCACGACGTGTGCACCGCGAGATCAAAGAAAATCTCACTCTAAGTAACATCAGCACACTCTTTCAGGCGTGTCTGAACGTCACTCCGAGTGATTTCTGGTGAAGCCGCACTTGCTGGGAGTTTGAGACACGGCGCGTTCGATCACTTGTGCCGGAATTTCGATCGAGGCTATCACGCTTCCTGTCGACGCATCACGGTAGCCAACCTGACGCGGTAAATGCGCGACGAATTTCCCGCAGTTGTTGAGCCATGGTCGCCTCCGGTACTCAACGTCCTTTGAAATATTCGTAACACCATCCGGGTGGGTGTCGAGAGCAAACCCGCCAGCGAGGATTCAACCAAGCGAGACCGCCTGCGCCACCATAAGGCCAGCACCCAGGATGCAGATTAGGCCGCCAAAAAGCTCAAAGACCGACGGCCCGGGGCGGCCCACCGCTAACAGCGCAAGGATGGTCGCAATGCCGAACCGAATGCCCTGTGGCGTGAGGCTATCCCACCCGATAATATCCCAGCCGATAACTGAAAGAAGAGTCATTTCCTGGCTCCTGTATTTGAAACCTTTGTTGCCCGGATTTCCGCGCACGCGTGGCGGGTGACAGCGTCGAAGGTGCGTCTGGCGGGGGCGACTGAGGCAGAGCGCGTCGAAAGATCGCAGCCGCCCGTGTAGGGCCCTATCGCCAGTCAAGGCTCGTTGACGATGCTCGGTGGAGAATACTTGGCATGGCTCTCGCCGTCCTCGGCGTAGCCACGCTCCCACGCGCCAGAGGCGAGAAAGCCCGCATAACTCAATCCTTCATCCCCGACAAGCCGAGTCGTCGGCCCGAGCCGCTGATTGAGAAGTAGCGTCGCAAAGCAGCGGAGCAGCTCTGATCTTGGCTCGTCCTGTTCAACCCACAGAAATTGCCCTATCTCGCTGACCTCGAGGAAGATATGTTGAAGCGCCGGCGCCGATATCACCGCAAGAAGCGCCGCCGGCGGCTGGCGGCACACCGCCGACGGTTGCGGTAGGACTGAAACAAAAGAGGCCGCCGACCAAGGCGGCCCAACTGCTGTCGCCACCGCTAGCAGGATAACGACTACGATGATGGCGATGCCTTCACCCCCAGGGTGCCCCTGAGCCGCAATAATTGGCCATTCCCTGACATGCAAATCTGCGAAACGCTTGAGCCCGACTTAACCGCAACCTTACGCCGGTGGACGATACGGATATGCGCACCGCGAACGGTCCGCCAGCTATGGGAAATTCTAATCCGAGCCATTTAACCTCCAAGGTTCAACGAACAGTAACGGTTGTCTCAGCAAGGTGTATTCCAACACACGCCCGGGATAGCCGATCCCAAGCTCAACGACCGTGATGCGCGTCACTGGAACTTCGGCCACATGACGAAGGTGCTTCTAAG
>NZ_JBANBA010000111.1:0-31622 GCF_059803475.1 Bradyrhizobium sp. UFLA05-89
CTTATCCACATCGGCATGCCGCATTGTTTCACCGGGTAAGGGCAGCCTGAACCTTGCCGGTCAAAACCGTATCACAGCGCCGATGCCGGTAAAGTTGGCTTTAGCTGCCCGGAGATACCCTGATGGAAGAGATTGCCCCAGGCCTCCAGCGTCGTCGTCATCGATGGCGCGGCGATCGCGAGAAGGTCCTGAGTACTCTCGGCATCAGACCGTTAGAACAGCCTTCCCGTCACGCTCGCAGGCGACGCAGCCGTCAGGAACGACCCCCCCTTTGGGCCGTTCGACATGCGTAACAAATGGTTTTCCTACTAAGAGAGCTGCCGGTGAGCGTACTTCTCGTCGAGGACGATCCTCTGATCCGCGAATTCGTCGTCGATGCGAGGCCACCGGCTTCTCGCCATCTTAACCACATCCCGTGCCCGGCAGCTTCACAGTAAACAAACCCTACCATCCGGACGAGATCGTCCGGATGGTTAAGGAGCTCGGCGGGCAGAAGCGGATGCAGCAGGATTAGCGTCCCTCGGCAGTCAAACCGAGCTTCAACATCACTTGCGATCGGGCTCCTTGGCGGGCGGGCCGCTCTTATTTCCCGGCAGACCTTTGATGTTGGAAGTGTCCTGCTGCTGGACCGTCGGATTCTGCTGGTTCGAGGTCGTGCTAGAGCCGACGGTCTTTCCCGGCTCAGCGGCTGGACCATTCTTATTTCCCGGCTGGCCAGCTATTCCAGTACCCGAGTTCTGCGCGCTCGGGGCACCGGAGACGTCCGGCTTCGTGGTCTGGGCAAGTGCGGCCGGAGCGGAAAGCGCCAGAGCGAGTACAAGCCCGCCTGCAATGGACCTCATCGTGCATCCTCCTCTGAAACGATATTCGGAAGCGCGGGTGCCGCTACCTTCAACTCGAACGCCCGGTTGGCTCACGCGTTCCTCCATCGTCGCACTACGGAGGCGCCAGCATCTCGATTCTTCTTATTCGTCGCGATTTCGAGCGATGCCATCCCCGGCGAGATGCCGGACGCGCGCTGCTGGCAACCGACTGGAACACGCCGATGAACCGGTTCGTTGTTTCTCATGGACCGACTCCTGCTTCGCTTCATGTCCGTTACGCCCAGATACCCGGTGTGGGCGCGGTACCTTTTGAGCCTGGGGCTGGTCGGCCTGGCGTTCGTGGCGAAGCTTCTGCTCGACGATCAGTTGAGGCCCTATCCGCTGTTGCTGTTTATCCCGGCCATTTTCCTCGCCTCAGTCATCTTTGATCGCGGCTCCGGCTTTCTGGTCACAGGTGCGAGCGCGGCGCTGGCAGCGCGATACTTCATGCCATCGCCCCTGAGCGCCGAGATCCTGCCGCTGCTGATTTTCCTGGTGAGCGGGCTGTGCATTGCCGCTGTAACGGAAGCCTTGCGCAAGACATTGGAGAAGCACTCGGAAGCCAAGGCGTACGCAGACGTCCTCATGATGGAGCTGGCGCATCGGACCAGGAACGACCTGGCGACGATCATGTCGATCCTGCGGCTGCAGGCGCGATCTGACCCCAATCCCGCCGTGCAAGCGGCGATCACCTCCGCCCTGGCGCGGATCGAGGTGGTCGCAAAGGTCCACGACAGGCTGCGCGAGACAGCGGTCGACAGCACGGTCGATCTCGCGGCCTATCTGGAGGCGTTGTGTGGGAGCCTCGCCGATTTTCATCGGGGCGTGCGCCCGATTGCGATCCGAGTGTCCTGCGGCGAGATCGCGGTGAAGAGCTCGCAGGCAGCGTCGATTGGATTGATCGTCAACGAGCTGGTGACGAACGCGTTCAAGTACGCCTTTCCGGAGGGACGGGCGGGAACGGTGGAAGTTGATGTGCGGACGACAAACGAGAAGGTCGTGATCACGGTGCGCGACAATGGAATCGGATGCCCGGACGAGGCGCAAAGCGGCCTCGGAACCCGTCTGATCAACCTGCTGACGGCACAGATGAAGGGAAGCATGACCAGGACGCCCTTGGCGCAAGGTTGCGAAGTCCAAGTGGTGGTCATCGTCGAAAGCTGATCACTGGCGTTCGTTCGAAGCTGGAGTCCGCTAATGCCTTTCACTCTACGGCCCTCGACAACCGTCCGTCTCCTGACCCTGCTGGCCGACGCGCGCGCAAGCGCGCGAATTCGGAACCTTCAGGACACTTGCGACGATGATTGTGATGTGCGGGTCGGCATGCCGCGAGTAAGCGCTCAGTCTGCACCTACCCATCCTGTTTCAAGCGGCTGTGGATGCAGCCGAAACTGAAGACGAGGCCCTCCGGCACCTCGTCCCTGCCCTTCCGGCGCTGGTTTTAATCTTGAAGGGTGAAACTAAGCGATCTGTTTCTGGATTTGTTTCCGGGGCAGCAACAAAGAAGAACCGCCAAGGAGGACAATTATGAACCACCTTAAAGCCGACGCACGAACAGCTAGAGGAGCTCTCTTGGCGACTGGCCTCGCCACGAGCGTTTTGGCGTTCTCCACGGCGAGCGCCTCGGCGGCCATTGCATGCAGAGGGGACTTTTGCTGGCGTATCCACCCACCCTATGCATACCGGCCGCCCCCAACGATTGTCATCCATCCTGACTATTGGAAGTCGCCAACGGCGACGATCGTCATTCACGAGCGCTGGCGTCCGGTCGAGCGCTTCACTCGCGAGTACGTCGTTCGGGACTATGACGGCCTCGATGATCCCGATTGGTAGTCGGGCTAGGAGGGGCGATGGCCTCAAGCGCGATGGCCTCAAGCGCGGCGGTCTTTAGTGCCTGCATGGCCATGTTAGCAAGCCGCGCCCCATCCGAGCCACTGTTCGTCGACTTTTGTCTCACAATCAGAGGGCGCCCGGTCGATGTGATCTGCTCCAAGCCGGAGAGAAACCTTATGAGCTGCACAGTGCTGGTTGTGGATGATGACGCCCGCGTGCTGGATGTAATTGTGGGCATGCTGGAGGATCTGGACTGCGAAGCAATCCGCGCCGAGAGTGGCTTCGAAGCTCTCGATCAGCTTGAACGAAACGGTCGGATATCGATACTGATCACAGATATCAATATGCCTGGCATGGACGGGCATGAACTGGCCGAACGCGCAAGGCGCCTTCACCCGGAGTTAAAAGTTCTACAACTCTCTGGCCGCGAGCGTCGGCGCTACGGCTTGCCAATGATTCGAAAGCCTTTTTCTGCAGAAGATTTGGCGAGCGCCATGCAAGGTATACGTAGTTAAGCTAACGAGAGGCTCTCGACGTAAGCACGTTGACTCAGTCCATCGCCCGCGAAACGCGCCGCGCGGATGCGCCCGACTTACCTTCCGCTGAGCGAGAGACTGATGCGCGTAACGATGTCGTCCCAGTCGTGCTCTTCCGTCGCCGGGTAATTGATCAGGACGCAGTGAACCAATCCCCTCGAGAAGTTGCAGCGATCATACCAGACCTTATCGCCCTTGTAGCTCGACACAGCGAAAAAGCGAGATGTTACCCGCTTGTATTGTATGCGCTGCGGCGGATGCTTTTTCGCGAGAAAAGCAGCAGGTGAATCGTTCGAAACATTGGGGGCGGCCTGTACCGTGAGGTTGGCTCGGCCGTCAGCGGTTTGAAATCGCTGTCCGTAGCCGTCCGGCCGGCCCGCGTCTTCGGTAAAGATTGAGGCGGGGAAATCAACCGAAGTACTGGTCTGCGGGATGGAGTAGGTCGTCCATCTGACGGTTTGCGCCGAGACCATGGATGTCGAGGCAGCGAGTCCAAAAACGAGCGTCAGCACCGTCGGTTTCATCGGCTCTCCTTCGGTCGAGCATGAAATGCGCGAGCGCGCTTCCTTCGTATCCATCGATCAGAGAAAGCGGCAGGGCAAGCTGCGTTCCAACCGACGAAGGCCTTCGTCCAGAGATTTCGGCTTCGGCGGCGGTTCTTTTCGCTCTTCGTCTCCGGACCGATCAGATCGGCGTTCTCTCCGAAGAACACGCTTAGTGCTGGCGACTAGATCTTGAGCGGCGATTTCAGAGGCTGGCGGCCTACCTTCGGACGGTTTGGTCATGCAGTGGATCCCCGAGCGCCAACCTAGTGCTCAGGCTGGCCGCCTCGTCGCAGATGAGCTTCATCACTCCCGCAGACCGGCATTCGCATCGCATACGGCACCGACAACCCGCAGGCCGCGTCCACTCAGCTCTCCTTCTTGAGCACCGTCTTGACCACGCCGATCGGCCATCTTTCTCCCTCCGGAATAGCCCGCACCGTCACGCCGCTGCCGACCAGCAGGTGTGAGCCCACTTCCTCGCTGGATTTCACCACGGTGAGTTCGGTCTCCGGTTTCCAGTCCAGCGTGAGATCGAGGTCGCCGGGAAAGATCTGCCATCGCGATCCATCGTCGAGTTCGACGATGTGGCTCTCAGAGTGGAAGCGGATCCTCACGCGCAAGCCTCCCCGCCGCAGCGGAGACATCCGGCGGGCAACGTATCGGTGTCGATGATCACGGTGTCCTCGCTCCCGTCATCTATCGCGCCAAGTGTGGCACCGCTGCGAGCCGGCCAATTGTCCGGAAGGTCACTTCTGGCCCGCTGGCGCCTGGGCATTCGAATTGTTCGTGTTCTTCTTGTTCGCCTCATGATGTCCGATCACGCAACCGGCGGCGGCGCCGACTTTGCCGTGCCCTGCCATGTGGCCGGCGACACCGCCGACAATTGCGCCCTTGATGCAGCCCTTCGCGTCCGCGCCCGAGGCCGAAGCAAGCGCCACTGCGGCGCAGGCCGCTGTGAGGATCCATTTCATGAGCATTCTCCGAGTTCTACCTCCGGATCAATTCGGGCCGGAGGCGGCCGTTCCCCCGACCGGGGGCGCGCGCCAGCAAGCTGGCTTTCGCATCGCACATGCCGGGCCGCCAGATTCGACAACAATCTCGACGTCCCCTCGGCCGCACTGGCGAAGGCGCTCTCCAATGCACCGGCGCGGACCTCGATATCGAGAAGCTGAAGGGTCATCGTGACCTTTTGCGGCGCAGGCCTTCTGCTGTCCCTCGTGGTTGCGATGGCCTGCGGCCCGGACGTGGGGCGGAGCTCTTTCAGGACGAGACGAGCCGACGTCGTCAAGCCGCGCGATCAGACGTCGCGCGACGGAGAGCGCGGTGAACCCCTCTGCGATCCAATTGTTTGTGTTCCAAGCTCGAAACTTTCGAGTGACGCCCGCCCCGGCGCCGAGAAGTCCATTGCCCCTCGGCGCCGAGGCACGCCAGCAACCGTACCGTTTTTCCCTTTGTTCGGCTGCGCCGGAAACTAGAAAGGAAAATCGATGAAGAAGATCGCAATGGTAGCGGCGATCGTCGGCGGTTTCGGTGACCTCCATGGCGGCGCCATTCCCATGCGGAAGCCCGCGTCCGCGGATTCGGTCCCGCGCTCGCTGGCGGCCTTCCCGCGGGAGCCGTGGTCGGCGACCTTGCCTTTCGGGCTACGAATGGGGTCTACGGCAACTACGGTACGCTCCAGGCTACTATAGGGCTACTACGGCGGACCCACGCGTAGCACTACGGATACGATGCGCCTTACCGCTGGGGCGGCGGGCTGGCACCATCACCCTTGGTGAAACCGCGTCAGCGAAGGCGATATCAGGCCGCGCTCCGGATGGGTGTCGCCTTCAAGTCACCACGTTCCGCCGAAGAAGTCGTGGTCGAAGGCCAGCCGTCGTTCGGGCAGCCTTCTCGCCGATTTCGCCGACCGCTTCGCCGGCGGACGATCCTCTGCGCGTCTCCGCGCCGGCGGCTCCTTCTTGGACTGAGGAGACGGCATGGCGGCCAGTGCCTCGCGCGCGAAATGTTCGCGTTCCTCGGGCATCGGCTCCCCGGTTGCCAGGGCCGGAAGGTCGGTGCGCGGGCGCGTGTCGAACACGATCTTCTCCGGAAGGCTCCTCGCCGAACGGATGCGGATGATCGTCCTGTCGAGATCGCTCGCGTCGGTGCGATCGACTGGCGCCGGAAGATACCACTCGGCGGCGAACAGCAGCGCGAGCAGCATCCCGCCCACGAATACGAAGTATCGGATGATCGGCATGGTACCGCTGGTTTCAGCTCAAGGAATCGCTTCTCGGCGGGTCGCCGGACGTCAGCTTGCGGCGGGCCGCCTCCTCCTCCGCGGCCCGCCGCGACGGGCGGAGTTAGTCCACCTCTTGGACGACGGTGCGCGTCGCCGGATCGACCAGCATCACGCGCTCGCCGGAGTAGACATAGCGATACTTGGTGAGCGAGGGACCCCACTCGGCGGGGACCGCCTCGAGCTCGACGTCGCGCGGCACGGGCGAACCGACGACGATCTTCTCGCGGGTCTCGACCGGTCGGATCTTGTGCTCGGTGACGTAGGTGCGGATCTTGGTGCGGTACTCCGGCTCGATCTGCACGGCCGCGTGGCCGGCCCCGGTTGTGGTGACGGTCGTCGACTGAGCCATCGCGCCCGTCGAGATCAGCGCGGCGGCCGCGGATATCAGCAGCAGCTTCTTCATGAGTCTCTCCTCGCCGCTCCATGCGGCGCTGCGTGAACACGTGAATGATGGCAATGTTCCGGAGCCAGGGCAGAACTACTTCCTCTTTTTCCTGATGCGGAACCGGAACGAAGCTCGATCCCGGCGACTGGCTGGACCATCCTCGAGTCGTGGTGACCGTCGTTTGCCGAGTCTCATTCGCAGCCAACACGGCAATCCTCACTGGCGAAGTTCCGCGCCGCAGCGGGGACATCCCACGAGCCATTCCGTGATTTTTTGCGGCGCAGGCCTTCTGTCCCTCGTGCGATGGCCTACGGCGGGGACCTCGGGGCGGAGCTCTTGTAGGCGCGTCGGCAGGCGCCGCCGCGAAGGTCAGCTCACGCTGTGTCGCGCCGCGCGCTGCACCAAGGCGCGCCAGCTTCGATCATGCTTCGCCTGTCGCGCCGTGCTTCCATCCACTGCACCTGAGCCGCGCGGCAGCTTGCTCGGAAAGCTCCCCGATTCAAAGTGTTAGGTTGTCCTGCCGTTCTCGCTCACGCCGCGCAACGCTCGGCGGTCCGAACACGCATCGGCTTGCCCCCGGGAGGCTGTCTTGGACCATCATCGAGCTCGCGCAGCGCCTCGAGTATTTCGTCGATAGTGACGGGAGCCTTCAACCCTTCCGGAGCCCGCAGGGACGGGCAGGATGCGATCGCAGATGCATCCGAGACCCATGAGGCCAAAATGGCCCGCTTCTCGCCGAGGCTGAGGCCCGGATGAAAGACCACATGCCGCGGGTGTTCGAACCTGGTGCCGGGATGAAGCAGGTAATCGAAATCGAATACGTTGTCGTGGGTCGCGGTCGTCGGCCGCATGGTCGCCTCCTGATTTGGACGAGTTGCCTGTGCCGCCGCGGGTGTCCGCGGCGGCGTTGATCCTGGAGTCTCAAGCCGATTAAGCCGCCTTTGATTCGATCTGCTTGACGTTGCCCGAGGTCGCACCGTTGATATCGATGCGGCGCGGTTTCATCGCCTCGGGAATCTCCCGCTGCAGGTCGATGATCAGCAGGCCGTTCTCGAACCGGGCGCCCTTCACCTCGACGTGGTCGGCCAGCGTGAACTGCCGCTTGAAGTTGCGCGCCGATATGCCGCGATGCAGGAAGGTCTTCTCCTCCTTCTCGGCCTTGTGGCCTTCCAGCGTCAGCACGTTTTGCTCGACCGTGAGCGCGACCTCGTCCGGCGAGAAGCCGGCAAGCGCAACCGAGATCTGGAAGCGATTCTCCTCGAGACGTTCGATGTTGTACGGGGGATAGGTCTCTTCGGCGGTCCGCTGGACCTCGTCGAGAACGTCGAAAAGGCGGTCGAAACCGATGGTCGACCTCCACAGGGGAGTCCAATCATACCTCATAGCCAAATCCTCCTCAGAGCAAGATGGGTACGAGCCGGCACCGGAAGCACCCGCCTTGCAGGGCCCCTAAGGCACCCTGGCCGCGGCTGCGGCGACAGAAAAATTTGGAAGCCGCGAAAAAGTTTCAAGCGGTCGTGCGATTTTTTTCGCAAGATATTGGTTAGGGATTGCCGTCGCAATGAGCCGGCAACTCGAATTCTTCCGCAAGATCGTTCGCGCCGAAAGGGCGGAGCGCGGCACTGAGCGAGGCGTTCTCGCCACCAGAAGCGACCCGCAGGAAAGCGGTCGACTTCCGCACGGACGGCCAGCCGGCAGATTCGCTTGGCGGTCGTGTCTGCCGACGAGCAGTCCTCATCGCCGCCAAAGGAGGCGACGGCCCGCCGCAGGGCAGATCAATGGATGTGATCGCCGGCCAGCCCATCGAGGCGTTGGTCAAGACATCGGTGTATTTGGTGTTGAAGAACTCACTGTCGGCGGCAAGCTGGCCGAACTTCAGCGAGACCTTCTTGTTTCCCCACTGCTTCTCGAAATAGGCTTCATACAACCGGGTGGATGGCAGCGCTTCGATGCCGCTGACCACGAACAAATTGCCGAGATTGCTGCGCGATAATCCCTCACCATGGATCTGAAACATATTGGCGTGGAATGTAAGCTTGTCGATGCCGGCGAGTTTTTGCAGATCGACATCCACTGCGAGGTTCAGCCGCCCTTCATAGATGGCACCTTGTTTCAGTCCACCGGAGATATTGCCAAGTGTCTCGCCGATGTAGGTGGCTGCAAACTTGACCCCGTATCTCTGGAAGGGATTTGGCAGGATCCCTAAGGTTTTTTCCTCAACGGTGCTCTCGCCGGTGTCGGGGTCTGCCGGCTTGTCCTCATCCGTCTTCTTGTCTTCCTGCGCGAGAGCGTGGGTTGCCGCAAACACAGCAGCAAGCAGGATCGTATGCGAGAGGCGTCGAATGCTCTTGCTCAATGCAGACCCATCGTGGGTTAACCCACCATTGTTGTGCGGCTGAACCATTGGGACATGGCGGCACAGCCAATTCAAGAGGTCGGATTCCTCTGCAAGTGGCATTCAATGGCCCAGGACCGTTCCTGACCATCCCGTGCCCAAGCAGTACTATGCGGTCAATCAGCGCTTCCATCTCGGCTACATTTGTCGTTGACCTCCCGCTCAGCTTGAAGCCAGAAATCCCAATTGCGTCCCGACGGGCACCCACTCTGTTCCCAAAGCTCGTAGGCACGCGCGCTGATCTGTGACCGCCGGGACAACGCGAAGAGCTTCTGTTTGAGTTCGTGAGCCAACCGCAACAGCCGCTGCACCGTGGTCTCATCTTTGATGGAGGCCGCAACGCGTTTAGCCAGCTCGATCTGATGCTGTAGATCTTGCTCGTTTTCCATGACTGCGCCTCGGCGTTAGACGGCGCTGCTCGATTTTTTCTCGATTTGTCACTCTGAAAGGACGGTGCAATGTTGGGCCGTAGCCAGCAACCTACTATTCACGTGAGGCAGAGTTACGAGGCCCGATCAACCGCGGCAATCTGCAGGCGCACCTCATTGAGCGCCAACCGGGCAATTAAGGTGTTTACTTGGTGCGGATCATCCATTTTTCTGCAGCCGCGAAGTCGCTGATCACGGATCGAATGATTATCGTAAGCCAAAGAACGAAAGAATAACAGCGATCACAACTATCAGCCCTATCAGATAAATCAGACGGTTCATCGCGCTTGTGCTCCTCAACAAGGATCGTTGCTCAACAGGGTGGTTGCAAACTCCTACGCTAGGGTCGCAGGTTCTTTCTTTGGGGTGGAGTGCTCAAGGGCCGCTGCCCTTTCGAGCTCAACCTCCTTCTGAATGCCCGCTAACGAGTTGCCAATCTTATCGACGATCCTGACCAGATCAGCATCGGAGATGCCAAGGCGTCTCCGCATAGATTTCACCTGCTTCGCGTCCGCGAGGTCGAGCGTCGTGCGAACGGGGCGTGGCGGTCTCAATCGCAGCATGGCCGGGCTCCTGATTTGATTAAGCGGGGGCAGGTCCTGTTTGTTCCACGAGAGCATAGCCTGCCGCTGTTCTCGGGTGGATGTGCAATGAGCGCGGGCTTTGACGAAGGACGCCTTTTTGGCCGGCACGTGCTGGCTTAGCTGCGGCAACCGAGTCGAACCAGCTTGGAGATGGCGCGTTGGATATCCTCTGAAAAAGAGGAGGACGACATGGATTGGAACCGCGTCGAAGGAAACTGGAAGCAGGTAAAAGGCAAAGTCAAGGAGCAGTGGGGTAAGCTCACCGACGATGACTTAGATGCCATCGATGGAAAACAAGAGCAGTTGGAAGGAAAACTTCAGCAGCGTTACGGCTACCAGAAGGACCAAGCGAGAAAAGAGCTCAACGATTGGTTTGGTCGCCAGAAATGGTAGCCGCTTAAAGCCCGCCGACCACCGCGCGGGCTTTCTTTTTGCGTGGCTTGCGCTGAAAGCGCTCGTACGATCCATGGTCCACGGACAAGCTCCGAAGATTACATGCAGTTGCCGCAAGAACCAAGTCAGGCGAGCAGCGACGGTGCGTCAGCGGTTTAACATCAGGGCCGCCAGCTAGGTACAATTGTCTCGGCTGCGTGCTCACGTCCGGGCCGATACCGGCGCCTTCTGCCGCAGCGAGCCTTCCGAACGCTCACGATCTCACCGCTTGGAAATGAACAAGGCGTCCACCCGGACGTTACTTTTGGAAATACGTGGTATCCTGGGAAGCAGGGAGCGCTTTGATCTCCGACCAGCAGCGGCAATGTCCTCGTCCAATGGTACAAGCAAAACCAGCGACGCCGCCCGCCGCCAGCGGAGAAGGAGCAATTCGTTACTGCTGGTCTTGGCCGTCGGATTTCTTGTTTTTGGCGCCGCGGCGGGCGCACTGTATTATGCGTTGCGGCCGGAAATTCTCCGGATTGCAGTCGGACCGCTGGGAAGCAACGATCAAAAGGTAATTCAGGCGATGGCCGATGCCTTCGCCAGCGAAAGCAGAACCGTCAGGCTGTCTCCGATTGTAACCGACGGGGCGGTGGAAGCTCTCGCCATGCTCAGGGCCGGCAAGGCCGATCTTGCGGTCGGCCGTGCCGATCTGGACATGCCCACCGACGCGCAGATCGTCGCCACTATGCGGAAAAACTTCGTTGTGCTGTGGTCGCCCTCCGGAGTCGGCGGAAAGAGCTCCAGGAGAAAGCACGCACCGAAAATCAAGGAGATCGCCGACCTCGCCGGGCACCGTGTTGGCGTGATCGGCCGGACCCCTGCGAATTCCGAGTTGCTGCGGGTCATCCTGAGCGCTGCCGGCGTCGAGGCGGACAAAGTTGCGGTTTCGCACTTTGGCACGGACCACATCGAGGAGCTGGCGCGCGACCTGACCGTCGATGCGTTCATGGCGGTCGGTCCGCTCGACAGCAAAATCACGTCCGACGCCATCGCCGCAACGGCTCGGGCGCGAGGGGAGCCGAAGTTTCTTGCGATCGAGGCATCGGAAGCCATCGCCTTGAAGCACCCGCGTTATGAGTCCGAGGAAATTCCGCCCAACGTCTTCAATGCGGATCCAGCTTGGCCGGATGACAAGGTTGAGACGGTCAGCGTCAGCCACCTGATCGTGGCGCGAAAGACTTTGTCTGAAACGACTGTGGCGGCCTTTTTCCGGCAACTCTTCGCGGTTCGTCAGGCCATTGCCCGGCAAGTGCCTGGTGCTGCACATATGACCAAGCCGGACACCGAGAAAGACGCCGAGCTACCGGTACATCGGGGAGCGGCGGCAGTCATCGACGGCAACGAACGCACCTTCCTCGACAGGTACGGCGATTACTTCTGGTTTGCGCTCCTGCTCCTCTCCGCGATCGGTTCGGCCGGCGCTTGGTTGCGTCGCTATTTGAATCGGGACGAAAGGGAAGAAAACACCAGCCATCGCAACAGAATCCTGGCGATGGTTTCCAGCGCCCGGACCGCGGAATCCAACCAGGAATTATTGGCCCTGCAGCGTGAAGCCGACGCCATCATCAGCGAAACCCTTGAATGTTACGATGTCGGCGCCATTGAGGAGGAGGAACTCGCGGCCTTTGGCCTTGTGCTCGAACTGTTGAGCCATGCCATCGTCGAGAGGCGAGGCGCGTTGCAAGAAGGCGGCACCTCCGAACCGGTTCGTGGCGGTGGGATCCGCCACAGCCTTACGCCTCGAGGATGACGTGACCAGGTGAAAGCTGTCGTCCCGATCGGCACTGACGTAGGAACCTAGCAGCTTAAGCAAAGTGAAAGGTCAGGACTGGCCGATTTGGGCGTTTGTCCGCGACGTCTCGGCGGCTGTCCGAAGCCTCGACGCTCTACATCGTGATGTCGAACCGGGCGCCCGCGCTCTCGCCTTGCCGAGAGGCAATGCTTATGTGATCTGCAGCGCCCCCAAAGAGACAATGGGAGGTATGCTCATGGACGCGCCCAGCAAAGAATTTGCGCTGGCAGGCAGCCTTGAGGAGCTGAGGCTCAAGGGCCGGCTCGTCATACACGGTGGCCCACGTCCGATCCTTGTCGTCTACGACCGCGGGCGCGTCTTCGCCCTCGACAATCGGTGTCCGCACATGGGCTTCCCGCTCGAGCGCGGCAGCGTTGAGGACGGCATCTTGACCTGTCACTGGCACCACGCTCGCTTCGATCTCGAAAGCGGCTGCACCTTCGACCTGTGGGCGGACGACGCGCCGATCTGCCCAGTCGAGGTGCGCAATGGTGAGGTCTGGGTGAAGATCACATTCACGCAGGCCGATCCCGCCGTGCACTGGCAGCAGCGGCTTGCGGACGGCCTCGCCCACGACCTCGGCCTCGTCATTGCCAAGGCCATTCATGGTCAGCTCACGGCCGGCGTGCCGCAGGCCGAAACCGTCCGGCAGGTGGCGTTGTTCGGGGCCCTAAATCGTGACGGCTGGGGCGTCGGTCTTACGATCCTTACGGCACTCGGCAATCTCCTGCCTGCGCTGCCGAAAGAGGAGGCCTTTCTCGCCCTCTTCCACGGCGCGCGCCGCGTCGCGGAGGACTGCGACGGCGAAGCGCCGCGGCGGGAACGCGCGCCGCTTGGCAGCCGGCCGGATCCGGCTGCGCTCAAGGGCTGGCTGCGACGTTGGACGACCGTGCGCCATCGCGAGGCGGCCGAGCGAACCCTGCTCACGGCGATTGCGGCCGGCTTCTCCTCGGCTGAGCTCGCTAATGCCCTGTTCGCCGCCGCGACCGAGCGAGCGTTCGCCGACACCGGGCACTCGCTCGACTTCATCAACAAGGCATTCGAGTGCCTCGACCTGGTCGGCTGGCAACACGGGGCGGCTCTGCTGCCGACTGTCGTCGGTCAGATGGTCGCCGCCCGTGGCGCCGAAGAATCGACAACCTGGCGTCAGCCCGTCGACCTTGTCGCGTTGTGTGAGGACTCAACCCGCAAACTCGCGGACCTGTTCGCGGCGGAACGTGGCTCGCGCGAGTGGTCGGGCCGCGCCGCGCTTGCTCAAGAGCTGCTCGGTGACGATCCGGCCAGGATCGTAGACGCACTAGAGGAGGCGATCCGCGCCGGTGCCGCCGCTGCCGACCTTGGCCAATGCCTCGCGTACGCGGCCGCGCTCAGGGTCGCGCGCTTCGGCCATGCCAACGAGCACGCCGATTGGGAGACGGCACATCACGTCTTCATCTATGCCAACGCGGTACACCAGATGCTGAGGCGGATCGGGACTGCCAACATCGACAGTGACTTGACGGCGGTCCGCGGCGTCTTGCATGGAGTGATGGCGCTCTACCTTGCGCGCTATCTCAACGTGCCGCCGGCGCGCATTCCGGGCGACGGCGGCGAGCAGCTCGATGATCTGCCCGCGGATCAAGGGGCGATCGGCGCCGCCTTGCTTGATGCTTTCGACCGGCAGAGGCAGGTCGATCTCGCCGCGAGGCTGGTGGCACGGCATTTCACGCTCGGCCATTCGCCGCAGGCGCTGATCGCCACGCTCGTACACGCGGTGCTGCGCGAAGATGCAGGCTTCCATTCGTACCAGATGCTGGAGGCGGGAGTCCGGCAGTTCGGCGCGTGGGGCGACACGGACGAGGGCCGGCACATCCTCATCGCGGTGGCCCGCTATCTGGCGGCCCACTCGCCGACCGAACGCGCTTCCCTGCAGACGGCCGACATCGCCCGCCGCTTGATGCGGGGTGGCGAGCTCCATCTGGAGGTTGGATCGTCCTGACGTCACGCGCTGAAAGCGCACTACATTATGGTCGATCTGAACTGACAAAAGCGAACCGAGACGGACCTTTTCCGCGTTGGCTCTGGCTTGCGCACGAATATGACGCCTGGATCATATCCCGGACAGAACCGCGACAGCACGGCTCAGCTGGGGGTCGTCTGACCCGGCGGAGGCCGCGCCTGCCTGGACCTCGATCGTCGGCGTCACGCCGACGCCCTCCAGGCGTTCGCCATCGACGTGGACATCTTCGACTGCGAGCAGCAGCAGGCCGCTTCCGATGAGGAATGCGGTGGCGGCAAGAACAGCGCCTTCTGTCCGGGTGCCGATGAGCTCGCCCAACCGGTACTTTTTGAACCCATAGGCAAGGACCTCCTTGCCGCTGCGCGTACGGCCGTTGATGAGCATAGCAACGGGCTTGCGCCACTTCACATTCACGAATTCACTGGTGCCGCTTCGGCCTGTCACCTGCATTGTAGGCGCGCGGGCACTGAAGAGATCGAGATATTGGGGTTGCGCGCCGCCCCAGCCATCCCGCAAATCCCAGATCAGGGCGTCTGCGTCTCTTAACGTCCCTTGAGACAGCAGGGATTCAAGAGCGCGTTGATAGATCGAGCCGGCATAGCACCAAACATGGACATAGCCGATACGTCGTCCGTTGGACTCGATGACGCGCGCACTGGACTCCAACCCATGAAGGAACATTTTGGTGGGCTCGAGATCGACCGGCACCACCGGGACTTGCAGCACCGAGGCGCCCCGATCAATCTCCAGGACGACCGATTTGCCCATCTTTCCGCGGAAGGACCCAATCGGCTCGAATGCGGCCCCGTCAGCAGCGATGATTTCATCACCGGCACGAAGGCCCGCCTGCTGAGCCGGCGTTCCATCGATGACACCAGTGATTGTGTTGCGACCGGTCGCCTCGAAGCCTGAAATGATGCCTATGCCAGGGTACGAAATGCGGCCGTCTGGAAACGCACGCTGCAGTCCCCGCCGTCGCAGTGCGCCGGCAAAGATGTCTGCAAGTTGATAATATTCGGGCTCATCAGGCGTGTAGAAACGCGTGTGCGAGGCGTGCAGCTCTGACAGCATGATATTGATGACGTGCGCCTGAGAGTCCTGGGACGTTGCCCGCTCAACGTCGGGAAGATATCTCTCCCGGACCGCCGGCCAGTCCAGTCCATCGAGATGCGGATCGTAAAAGTGATCACGGACAGTCTGCCAAACGCTTTCGAACGTCGAGACGCCATCGGCGGGAACGTAGGAGTCGTTGGCCTCTCGCTTTAGAGGCTCCGCAGCGCTCGAGGCCTGTGCAGCCACGGCACATGCCGTGACCATGGCTGCCAGCCGCAACACTTGGCGACGCGAAGGCGATGGATCGATAGCCTCTTTCATCGTCTGATCTCGCAGTGACGCGCCCGCCGGGCGCATTCGCCGGCCATGCGATGCCCAACCGTTGGGGAATGCGCGGCGATCGTTGAGGTCACGATATGCCAGACCAAGCGATACTGCCACTACGGTGCTACTTTCCGCAGAACTTTTCGCCTGTCGAGCCGCCGGAGCTTGGGACGACTTACAGGCCTGTTGGCCTGGCCTGAAGGACACGGCCATGTTTGATGCGGCGATCGACCATGCCTACAATTTCCAACGCTCGCCAAAGCCATTGAAAAGCGTCGACAAGCACTTCTCCGGCTCGAAATGCGCAGCCTCTGATTCCGGCTCCGCTCGCCATTGCATCCCCATCCAAGCCTGTCGACGCAGCCTGCCCGCAGCGCCAGGCGCCCAAGATGGCCGTCGTCTGGCGGGCCGCCAGCGGTTGAGCATATTAGGGCCAGGGCGAAAGACGGTTCCAGAATCAGACTTCCGGCATGACCGCCAAATCCATCCTTGCATCGAGAAACCTCCCAACCAGCACGCCCCTTCGAAGGATCCGGCTCGAGCTTAAGAGCGAGACGAGCCCCAGCGCCATCGGCAGCTCGCCGAGCTTGCCCACCACCCTCGCCTGTCGTCGCCCCCCTCTGGGAATGGCGACAAGCATGGCCGGAGGCAGGAGGCGGCACCCGCGTCGCTGGTCGCCGGCGGCCGCCACGAGCGTCTCCACGTCGAACTGCCGCGGCGTGGGATGATCAGGTGTGAGCTGACCAGTCGCCGGCTTGGCGACGACCGGCGCGGGCGGCACGAGCGCTTGGCCCCCGCCGGGACCGGAGCGGCGTCAACCATCTTGACGGACGCGGGCGGCGTCGGCTGCTGCGTTTCAGCCGGTCCGGAGCCAAGCAGCTCCGCACGCGCATCCACCACCGCCTTGCGCTGGCGCAGCGCCGTCTCGTTCTCCTGGGAAGCAGATGCCTGGAGGCCTGACGATCTAGGAACGAGCGAATCCCCCGTTTGTTGAACTTTCTTTAGGAGGAGGAAATCGCATGGCCTACGAAGAACGGGAAACAGGAAATTTGATCGGCAGTGACAAGGTCGAAGGCACTGCCGTTTACGGCGCGGACAATCAGCGGATCGGCTCGATTGAACGTGTGATGATCGACAAGATCAGCGGTAAGGTCGCGTACGCCGTACTCGGATTTGGCGGCTTTCTTGGCATCGGGGAGGATCATTATCCGCTTCCCTGGCAGTCCCTGAAGTATGACACCAATCTCGGCGGCTACGTCACAGGCGCGACTGAGAACCGGCTAAGAGGCGCACCAAAGTACAGCAGCGAACGCAGTTGGAACTGGTCAGATCCTGCGACGGCTCGGTCGGTCGACGACTACTACGCCGGCATCCCTGCTCCTTAGGAGATCTACCGTCTCACTGGAGCGACGGTCCCGATGCGCTTTCCACGCCGTTGGGGCCGTTTCGGCGGTCGCCGGGTCTCAAATTCCGCAGTTTCTCCGGAGCGCGCTGCTCGGTGAAGGATGCCTGCCCGCAGCTGGAACCATCGCACTAAAGAGGGCCAGAGGATCGACCTGTTTCACCGGCTAAGCCAAACCAAGCAAACGGAAGCGCGACGCCACAGAGAGCTGCCATCGGAAAGAATGCCGCTCCTGCGTATCGGGCATAAAGAACACCCGACAGCGACACGAGTGCAGCAGTAACGAGGCCTGAACCAAACGCATAAAGGGCCTGGGCCGTTGCGGCCATCGGTGTTGGGACAACTATCCTCATCATGCGCATGCAAGCGAGATGAAGCAGCGCAAAGGTCAAACCATGCAAGGGCTGTATTATGGAGAGAAGCAAGACGGAGGTCGTCACGCCCGCAATCGACCAGCGTATGATTCCGGCCATAGCAGCCAAGGCGGCCGCGCCATGCACGCCAAGCCGGTCGATCAATGCTGGACCAACAAGAAAGAATACGAAGACTTCTGCAGCCACCGCTTCCGACCACAGGAAGCTTATGACCGAAGTGCCTATTCCAGCGTCGCTCCACCGGATCACGGCAAATGCATCGTGCATCGCGTGGCTGCCATAGACCAAGGCTGAAACCAAAATCAGGACGCGAAACCGTGGGATCGTCAGGAATCCTTGCGCCTCACCCATGGCGAGCGATGGCCCCGTGTTTAGCGCAGCAGCTGGAGGAGCAACAGCGGGCACCAACGCTGTGGCGCACGCCGCCGTGACGAGCAGTCCGGCGTTCATCCAGATGACTGGGGTGAGGTCAGCAGGGCCGATGAGCTGTCCAACGAGCAGCGTGCCCAAAACGAAGGCTGTCGAGCCCGAACCTCGTATCCAGCCGTACTCAAAGGGCTTTTCGGCCATCTGGGGCTTTGCCGCATTCACCGACAACGCATCAGCAATCGAGGTCGTCGGGGCAAGTGCCGCAGCCTGAGCCACAGCCAGGAGAAGCAAGAACCAGAACCCTTCTGCCCAGATCAATGCGACTGCCGCCGCAGCCGCCAACCCGGCACAGCTTGCGAGCACAAGGCGCAGCGAACCGAAGATATCAGCGAGCCTTCCAACACACGGGCCAGAGACAAGGCGCACCAGCATTGCAGCTGCCAAAATCGAGCCAATCTGCTGGGGCGTTAGAGCTCTCGTCTCGAAGAGTTTTGGCCAGAATGGCGATGCCGCGCCGAATGCAGCGTACAAGGCGCCGTAAAGAGCAATATAGGCAATTGGTTCGGTGATACGCATAGTCGATAAGCCTTGGACATGATGGCCCGCGCCTTACACCAGGGTCTCCAGTCAGATTGCAAATCCACACGACCGAAGCAAACCTGATGTTCGACCCACTCCCGTTACAACCCGAACACGAATAGACTGGCTCGCGGTTTGGAGTGAGCGGCATCGCGTCAGGATCGGTCAGCCCGGCTCCAAGCCGTGCTTCCTCAGAGGTACGGTTGCGGGTGTCGCCTTTTGTTCGCTTACACCTTTTATCCAGGTTTGACCTCGTGATCGGTCACCTCGACTTGGTGCGCCTTGGCCCCCGTGGCCAACTGCTCTCTGATTTCGGCTTCGGCGCGCGTGAGGCGCGCCACGCGCCGCACGCCGTCCCAAATCTCTATTGACAGGTGAGCTTCGAGGAATATCTCGGCTCGCCGCCTTGCGTCATCATCGCAGCCAGCCTCGATCTCATAGGTAGCGAGCGCCAGACCGGACAAATCTGTTGCATGTACAACATAGCGCATGGCGGACAACATCGGTGATCCCAGCGGAAGCGCCGTGACCGAGCTAACGCAATTCTGACTCGGCGGAGGGATAAATAGTTCCTGCGACTTAGGGACGGCTTCCGGAGCCGGCGGCGCGCGGTCCTCGCCAAAAATGGTCGCGAACAGCAAGGCGCAACGCACACAGTTGTGCAACACAGCGCAAAATGCCCTGAAACTCCCGTCGCTTCCCTCCGTTGTCTCCTTGGCCTTCCCTCAGGCTTTGGCTCTTGTATCCTGTAGCGTTGGAGTCTCCGGTGCCTGCGTCCCGGCCCTACTGGAAGGGCTATCTGAAGCTGTCCTTCGTCTCCTCTCCGATCGCACTCTATCCCGCGATCTCGGCGGCCGAGCGCGTTTCCTTCCGTCAGCTCAACCGGCGCACGGGTCATCGCCTCAAACATAAGCTCGTCGATTCCGTCACCGGCGAAGTCGTGAACGCCGCCGAGAAGGCGCGCGGCTACGAGCTCGGCGAGAACGAGTTCCTGTTAGTCGAGGACCGGGACCTTGAGCGGGCGAGGAGCGAGCGCCCCGCCCCGGGAGCCCTGGAGCTTGTTGCGCCTCGCCGTGAAAGCCCGCCAATCTCTCCCGCCGGCGTTCAAGAGGAAGGGAGCGCTGCGAACTATGATGATGAAGCCGGGGCGCTCGAGGAAGCGGCCTCCATCGCGCGGCCGCAGAACACGCGCACAATTGAAATCGAGCATTTCGTTCCCGCTGGGCAGATCGACGCGAGCTATTTCGAGAAGCCGTACTACATCGTGCCGCGCGAGCAGATCGGTCAAGAAGCCTTCGCGGTGATCCGCGATGCAATGGCTCGGGAAGCCGTTGTCGGCCTTGCCCGCGTGGTGCTGTCCTCGCGCGAGCGGGCGTTTTTGGTCGAGCCAACGGGGCGCGGCCTTCGCGGTATCACACTGCGCTTCGCACACGAGCTCCGGAACGCGTCCGAATATTTCACCGAGATTCCAGAGGTGAAGCTGCCTTCCGAGATGATGAAGCTCGCACAGCACATCATCCGGACGAAGTCGACCGATTTCGACCCCGCTCTGCTGGAGGACCACTACCGCAGCGCGCTCCTGCGGATCCTGCGCAAGAAGCAGGCGACGCGCCCCGCGCAGCCGCCTGCCATCAGGCCGTCGCGCGAGAACATCGTCAACCTTATGGATGCGCTCCGGCGAAGCATCGACGCCGACCGCTCGGCAAAACCCGAACGGCGTGGCGCTGGGAAGCCTGCCGCGGCGAGGCGCAGCGCACGTCACCGCAGGACCAGTTAGCGCCTAGACCACACTGGTCACGCGCGACGATCCCGGCCATCTTTCGCGCTGCTCTTAGGACCGAGGGTTTGGAGGAACCTCCCGATAACCAGAAGGGTTCATCTAGGGGGCAGACAGGAGGCAATGTGTTGCTGGTCGAGTCACCGGATAGCACGCAAACTATTGTCGACCCGAGAGATGCGGCCGAATCTGCTGGCCTGAGATACGTTTCCGACGAGCGGCCCGGCATCCGCCGCAACAAGGCGGGGACGGGATTCAGCTACACCCGGGCGGACGGATCGAGGCTCGTCGAGCGTGGTGCACTGAAGAGGATCAAGGCACTGGCGATCCCGCCCGCGTGGACTGAAGTCTGGATCTGCCCGTTTGCGGATGGTCATATCCAAGCAACAGGCCGTGACGCCAAGGGACGCAAGCAATATCGCTACCACGCACGTTTCCGCGAGATTCGGGAGAGCACGAAATACGAGCATGTCGTCGCATTTGCTGATGCGCTGCCTTCCATTCGGGAAACAGTGCGCGATCACATGGGACTACGCGGGCTCCCGAGGGAAAAAGTTTTGGCAACCGTCGTGCATCTCCTGGAGACCACATTGATCCGCGTAGGGAATGACGACTACGCCAGGCAGAACAATAGCTATGGTCTGACCACGCTGAAGAACCGGCATGTCACCGTCGACAGAAGCGAAGTGCGCTTCCGCTTTACCGGTAAGAGCGGCAAGCAATGGTCACTTCGCGTGCGGGATCGACGAATCGCCAAAATTATTCGAGCTTGTCAGGAACTCCCCGGGCAAGAGCTGCTTCAGTACGTCGACGAACAAGGCAATTACCAGGATGTCGCGTCGACCGACGTCAACGAGTACCTGAAGGAAATTACCGGAAAGGAGATCACCGCAAAGGATTTCCGAACCTGGGCGGGGACGGTGCTGGCGGCCATGGCGCTCATGGAGCTTGAAAGCTTCGACAGCGCCGCTCAGGCCAAGCGCAATCTTCGTAGCGCGATCGAAAAAGTCTCCGCGCGGCTTGGCAACACGCCGACGATCTGTAGGAAGTGCTACATCCATCCAGAGGTGCTGAACTCGTACATGGATGGCAACCTGGTCCTGGAGCTCAAATCACAGGCCGAGAGCGAGCTTCGGAGCGCTGTGGGCAATCTCAAGCCGGAGGAAGCCGCCGTGCTCGCGTTGCTTCGAGGCCGGCTCGCCAAGGAAGCGGAACGGTCGAGAACCGCTGAGACGAAGCGGTAACTACACGGGCTGCGGGCGAGGCGATAGCAGCCGTCGAGCAGACATACGACGTGCAGAAGAAGAGGCGAGATGGAAAAAGACCGCCCGAAGGCGGTCTTTTCAGTGCAAGGCACCGGGCTAAAATAGATCAGGATCAAACGTGCTCGGCCCGGAGTAGGTATGACCTAACCACCATCCAACGAGAGCTGCCTCACAAAAATAGTTGCAGTTTTGAAATGGTGCGTCACGAGACCGGAGCCGTCACCTTCTAAAGTGGGCCTGCGACGTTGGGGGGCCTAAGGATCGGAAGAGCTTCGTCATCTGCCGACCCGGTCAAACTTTCGAACAAGCAGTCCAAGACGCAAAAAGTCAGACGATTGCGCTGCTAAACAACGGCGTATTACTCGTCATTGCAATCTGCGAGAGTTTAACTCCCGATGCGTCACCAACAATCGGGCGAAACAAGCCCGAGGGGATATGCGCATCAGCTGGCATGCTGTACTGAAACGTCGCGAACGAACTAGCCTTTGCCATTGCGGTTAGTGAACCGGGCGTTGCCGAGGCCCGTGCCGATCGTCAGCACGCCCCAGCGTTTCACGTCCTTCATGAACGGGATTTGGGAGAGGCCCTGCACGACGCCATCGTTGTGCATGACGATGGCCGTGTCGTGGTCGCCGATCCGCGGGATGGCTTCGACTAGACTTGCCGGCAGGTTGAACTTGCTGCTCTCCCAATTACCAGGCAGGTTCTGTGCGCCTTTCTCAATCGACCCGTCGCGCTCAATAACGCCGGGACACGCGATACCGATGAACGGCGCCAGCTCAAATCCTTCCTTGTCCGCCTTCGCGATGAGGTCCTTCAGCATCCTGACGAGGCGCTTGACCGCGTCCGCGCGGCTCGGTTCGTCGTCGGCATGTCGCCACAGATCCGATTTCCAGACGCTCGCCTTGGAAAGGTCCGGCGACTTCTTGCTGCACGTTTCGACGATACCGCAGCGGATATTGGTCCCGCCGATGTCGACTGCGAGAATGGAGTCATGCCCATCGAAGATCCAGGAGGGAGCGAGGTGCAACGCACCGATCAGGCCTGCCTCGTCCGGATGATGGAGGATCGGCAGGATCTCGATCTTGAAGCCTTCGGCCTTGAGGATGATCTCGGTGCGCGCGATGGCGACTTCGCCGAGCCGGCTATCGCTAAAACCGCCGCCGACCACGATACGCTCGGTCCTCTCCCATGCCTTGGCGAGAAAGCGGCGCGTGACATGGGCGAGCTCCTGCGAGAAGTCCTCGATGGCGCTGTGCACGATCGCAGCCGCCCTGGGGTCGTCGTCGGTCAGGACAGCGTCGAGCTCCTTCTTGCTAATCTCTTCGGAGGGTTCCTTGCCGAACGGGTCTTCGCCGGACTTCCGCAGCGGCTTTCGCCATTGCTCAAGGAGGTCACGGAAGGCGCCTTTGCTGGCCCGGTCCCCGAGGAATCCTTCCTCGTCCTTCAATTCGATGTTGAAGCTGTCAATCTCGACAGATGGCAGACGGGAGGCGCCATGAGCGGCGATGCCAGTGGTCGTAATCGTTTCGTCGGTCATCCTAAACCTTGAACAAGCCGCTCATAATCATTGGGCCTGAAACAACGATGCGGACCGGACGTCCGTTCCTCCGCACCTCACCGCGGCTTGCCTGGTTTTCCGCCGAGGGTGACGCATTCAAGCTTGCCATGTCTCCAGCCTAGATAGCCCTTGCCCAGCGGTCGTCTGCCATGCGCATGGATGCGCAGCGGCTCGCCCGTTCCTCTTTCACTCGTGGAACCCCTGCATGCAGGACGCGGTTGATCCGTTGCCCGCTTACTTGAACAAGGGGATTTGCGATGGCGAAAAAAACCAGTCGGCGACGCCGCACAGATCCGGAGGCCGAGTGTCCGCAGCCGACACGCAAGAGCTAACAAGGCTGCTGCGCGAGTATGCGCAGCGGACCGCGTTGTGCGGCGGCAACCCGTACCGGGCCAAAGCCTACTCCCGCGCGGCGGACAGCCTAGCCGCCCTCGCGCTCCCCCTCGACGTGCTCATCGCGGAAGGCCGCCTCGCCGAAATACCAGGCGTCGGCGACGCGATCGCTGACATCATCACCAAGCTTCATCGGGACGGCACGCATCCCACTCTCGAGAGGCTTCGGAAGGAGGTCCCCGCCGGCGTCCTCGAGATGCTGACGGTGCCCGGCCTGCGGCCGGACAAGGTGCTTCGGCTCTACAAGGATCTCGGCATCGCCTCGCTCTCGGAGCTCGAGGCGGCGGCCAAGGACGACCGCATCAAGAAGACCAAAGGTCTCGGGGCGGCGCTGCAAACCAAGATCCTGCAGAACCTCGAGATCGCAAAGAGCGGCGAAGGTCGCCTGCACCTGCATCGCGCCGCCGTCCTACTTGAGCATGCCAAGAACTCGCTCCGGAGAGCTCGGCCCGAGCTCAAGCGCATCACGGTCGCCGGCGATTTCCGGCGCGGCTGCGAACTGGTGACCGACTTCGCTCTGGTCGCCGAAGCGGCCAAGCCGCAGGACGCCACCGCCGCTTTGGACTCGTCAGGGCTCAAACTCCACCTCACCTGCCGAAAGCACTTCGGCGCGACGTTGCTGCATGCGACGGGCTCGCCCGAGCACCTCAGGGAGCTGCGGGCCCTCGCACAACATAAGGGGTGGACGCTTGAGCCGGGCGGGCTCCGGAAGGGCCAGCGCTTGGTGGCCACGACCGAAGAGGACATCTACGACGCGCTGGGCCTTCCCTTCATCGAACCCGAACTGCGCGAGGGCCGTGGCGAGATCAAGCGGGCGCTGAAAAGCGATCTGCCCAAGCTGGTCACCGACCGCGACCTGCACGGCATCCTGCACTGTCACACCAACGCCTCCGATGGGACCGAAACCCTGGAGACGATGGCCAATGCCACGCGCGAACGGGGCTTCGAGTATTTCGGTGTAGCCGATCATTCAAGGTCGGCGCACTACGCCGGCGGCCTCTCGCTCGAGCAGATCGAGGAGCAGCACCGCGAGGCGGATCGGCTCAACAGGAAGTTTAGGAGGGACTTCCGGATCCTGAAGGGGATCGAGTCGGACGTCCTCGCCGACGGCGCCCTCGACTATCCGGACGACGTCCTCGATAAGTTCGACTTCGTCGTGGCCAGCATCCACGGTCGCTTCAGGCTGGATAAGAAGGCGCAGACCGAGCGCCTGCTGCGGGCCATCTCCCATCCGTACACCACCATCATCGGTCACATGACCGGACGCCAGCTTCAGCGCCGACCCGGCTATGAAATCGACATCGAGAAGGTCCTTCGGGCGTGCGCCAAGCATCACGTTGCGGTCGAGATCAACGCCCATCCGTGGCGGCTCGACCTGGACTGGCGTTGGCACCAGGCAGCGCTCGAATTCGGCTGCATGATGAGCATCAATCCTGACGCGCACTCGATCGCAGAGCTCGACCACATGCACTGGGGTGTGGAGATGGCCCGCAAGGGCGGTGTTCCGCCGGACCGGGTTCTGAACGCGATGCCGCTGGCCGACATCATGCGACACCTTCGCCGCAGGCGCGGCTCGTTCGCACGTGCAGCTTGAGGCGCCAAGGGCCGATCTCGTTATGAAAGGGTGGTGGCGTCTGTCTCGGCGGAGAGCGAGCACCGTTTCAGCAACGCGCACCAACTCAAGACCTGTTGGTGAAAGCCGGGCGTCGAAGGCGCCCCGCGTCTCAGCGACCGCTTCCCGCCCGGCCTGAAACGATTCGCCTCGGAGACTACAGACTCAGCGTCCAAATACTCGTGATGGGCGTACTAAGACCAGCGGTGTCGTCCCCGCAAGGCCCGCGCCAGTGGCCAGCGAGGCGGTCATCTCCTGCCCACCCTGTAGCGCTTCCGCGAAGGCTGCCGCCATTCGAGGTGGGGAACGAATCGGCCTCGCGGCGTTGAATCCGCATGTGTGCCGTGGCGTTGCGTCAGTCTCGTGTGGGAGTATCGCGCGTCGCCGGCGCTCGCAAAGCTGCTATTCCAGGTTACATCGAGCCGTGCGACCCCACGTTGCGGGGGCATCCGCCGCGCGGCGACGGTTGGGTCTACGAGATCAAGGCTGACGGCTATCGCGCGCAGCTCCACCTTCAAGATGGAGATGTCAACGTCTATTCGCGGATGGGCTTAGACTGGACCGAACAGTTCTCGTCCCTCGCGTCCGCGGCCTGCGAGCTGAACGCGAAGAGGGCGATCATCGACGGCGAGGCGGTGGTTTACGGTAGCTCCGGACTGCCTGATTTTCAGCAGCTCCGGCGCGAGCTCGGCAAGAAGCGCAGCGGCCGTGTGCGCTATCACGCCTTCGATCTCCTGTACCTCGACGGCTACGATCTACGTGGCGCCGCCTATGAGGAGCGCAAGCGGTTGCTGCAGCACCTGCTGAAGGATGCGCCGAAGACCTTCATCTATGTCGTGCCTCTCGAGGCGAACGGCGACGAGATCTTCGAGAAGGGCTGCGAGCTTGGCCTGGAAGGTCTCGTCGCGAAACGCCTTGGTCAGCCGTACCGCTCGGGCCGACAGGAGGCCTGGATCAAGCTCAAATGCAAGAAGAGCGAGACTTTTCCGATTGTTGCGTTCGTGGAAAAGCTCGGAGCGCACCCCCGCAAGATTGCCTCCCTCTACGTCGCTCGTCGGGATAACGGAAAGCTGCTCTACGTCGGCAAAGTCCGCACCGGCTACACGGAGACGACGGCGCGTGAGTTGCGCGAGCGGCTGGATCCGCTGATCCGGCGAACATCGCCATTACACATCAGGGTCAAGAAGCCAAAGGCGACCTGGGTCCAGCCCACCGTGAAAGCCGAGGTGGAGTATGGAGCCCTCACAGACGACGGCCTGCTGCGCGAAGCCGTGTTCAAAGGCCTGCGTGACGACCTCACGCTGCGAAACGTCAAGGCGCCCCGACTAGTGCCCTCCTCCCCCACCCGGCCGAAGCTCGGAGTGCCTAGGGAAAACATTCTGCAACTGCTCCCGGATGCGGCGGTGCCCTCGAAGGAAGAGCTCGCGGACTATTGGAGGCGGGTCTGGAACAAGGCGCTGCCGCATCTCGGCCATCGCCCGCTTAAGCTCGTCCGGCACGTGCACGGCACGACCTTCTACCACAAGGGGCCGCTTCCGAAGGATATTCCCGAAGCCGTACACCAGCTCCGCATCCAAAAGCGCGAGGGAGGCCAAGGGACCCGCCTTTGGGTCGACAGTCTCGACGGCTTTCTCGGTCTGGTTGCGATTGGAGCTGTCGAGCTGCACCCCTGGAATTCGACGGTTGACGAAATCGAACTCGCCGATCGTATCGTAATCGATCTCGATCCTGGCGAACGCGTTGAGTGGGAGATGGTGGTCGACACCGCGCTGGAATTTCGCGACCTGATGAAGCGGGAGGGCTTCGACACTTGGCCCAAGCTCACGGGCGGCAAGGGAATCCATTTGATGGCGCCTCTTGCCGAGCCCATGCTGCACGACCAAACGCATCGCATCGCACGTGGGTTGGTGTCCGATTTCGCCTCGCGCGATCCAGCGCGGTACATCTTATCGGCACTGGCCCAACGCAACGGACGCATATTCCTTGACTACTGCGAAACGGGCGCGGCAGCACCGCTGTTGCCGCCTATTCACCGCGGGCACGCCAAGGCTTTCCAATTGCCGCACCTGTGACTTGGAAACGCGTCGAGCGAGGCGCGAGGCCGGATGCGTTCACGATCGAGCGTCCGTTTCGGGTGAAGAGGAGGTAAGAGCATAGCGGACGCATTCGATCAGTTTTGGCAATGGGTGACAAATCGCCCAGCAGCAGGCCGTGCTTGTGTCGACAGCGTGTGTCGACACATGCCAGACCTCCCGAGCGCATCGACGGCGTGGCTCTGGTTTTCGAGCACTCCCCAGATTAATGGCCGGACAAGCACCTGTAGACGCGGACGGCCCGTCCCTTGCTCTGGTCGAGCAGCTTGACGACCAGCTTCAGTGCCGCGCCGCAGCGGGGGCAAAAGCCGGGTTGGCGGAGGTTCGTCACTCATGCCCGCGCCCGATCGACGTGCGGCAATGACGTTGAACGAGCTCGAACGTTCCGATGAGTCAGCGGCCTACCTGTCCGGCGCGAGTGGGGACTCATCCGCGTCCGCCTCCGGAGACGACTCAATCGTCTTGTGGCCAAGGAACGTGTCGGGGACCGGCAGCTCCAGAACTTTGCGCGCTTCCGCCAGCAGGCGCCGCATTTCCGCCGCGTGCTCCGCGTCGGTCGATAGGGGGTAATAGCATCGGAGCCGATTCGGCAAGGCGCTCTCCTGACATATGCAGGCGGGAGCGCGATCGGTCTCTCAGCCACCGACGCCCACGGGCAGAGCCTTGGCCGGTGATGTGAACTAACGAATATTGCCGGGAAAGGTTGCCGACCGAAGTATCCGCTGAGCCCGATGCCGATGCCGATGCTGATGCCGGTCAGCAAAGCACGATAATTCTTCCGGTTGTCGCTGAACAGGCAGAGCGCTAGGCGCCAAGGAATCGGACGAGGTGGTCGCAGAACGTACTCTCAGCTTCCTCGGCAACGAAGTGACCGCTGTCCTCGACGACCCACATGTCGGTCGCAGCGCGGCGCGACTTGCTGGGCGAGCTTGTCGGGCGACCACCGATGGTCATCACCGGCATGACAAGCCGGCGATCACTCAACGAAGCCACCAGGGCGGCGTCGGCCTTGAGCGCGCGATAAAGGTTGAACCCGGCCGTCATCCCGCCCGGCTTCGCGTAATGCGAGGCGTATTCGGAGATCGCCTCGTCGGCGACCGCGTCCTTGCGATGAAACCATGACCTGATCTGAGCCGCGATATAGTCGCGCTCGCGACCCTTCGTTAGAAGTTCCGGAATCTCGGGCGCCATGTGGAACCCGTAGTGCCATAGGCCGCCGCGATGCGTCCATGTTCTCGGTGCCCGGCACCGAACAATCGACGAGCACCAACTTCGAGAGGGACTCCGGCGCTAGCAGGGCGAGCACGAGCGCCGACTTTCCGCCCATGTCGTGACCGACGAGATGCGTGCGACCGCCCGCTTCCAGTTCGATCAATTGCCGGACGTCCTCGGCGCGATGGTGCGGTTATCGTATCCGGACACCGTCTTCTCCGAGAGGCCCGTGCCCCTGATGTCAAGCGCGATCAAGCGATATCGATCGGCCAGCCTGCGCATCACGCCCAGCCATGCGAAGGACGTTTGTGGCCACCCGTGAAGCAACACGACGTTGGGACCTCAACCTGCGACCCGATAATGAATGTCGCAGCCATTCAAGCGGGCCACCCTGGATTCAATCTCGCCAGAACGTGCGAGCGCCTGCGGGGCCGTTGTGGCGAGGGTCGCGCCGGCCAGGGTCTTGAGGGCATGGCGACGTCCGATGTCCACGAGCATTTCCATTTTCATACTGTCGGCCCCAATTTGGCATGAGGCGGCACTTGGACATGCTGCCACCATGCTGCGCCTGGAAACCACCTCAGCGGGGGGTGCCGGCAAGCCCATTGAGCTCATCGATTACATCATCCGGCAAATCGAGTTCGGCTGCGGCCAGATTCTCGCGTAGATGCGCGACGGACGAGGTGGTGCCGGGGATAGGAAGGATGTTGGGCGCGCGACGGAGCAGCCAAGAAAGCGCCACCTGCATCGGCGTTGTGCCGAGGCGAGCCGCGACACCGGTCAGAGTCGACGATTGCAGAGGGGTGAACCCGCCGAGCGGAAAGAACGGCACGTAGGCGATGCCGTCCCCGCAAGGTCGTCGATCAATGCGTCGTCAGACCTGTGGGCCAGATTGTACTGGTTCTGCACGCAGACGATCTGCAAATCTTGCGTCCTTCCGCGACCTGCGTGGCGGTCACGTTGCTCAGCCCAATATGCCTTATCAGGCCTTGACGCTGGAGATCCGCCAAGACGTTCAGCGGCGCTTCGATCGAGCCCTCGGCCGGGCCATGCCGCTCGATCATGACGCGAAAATTGACGACATCGAGCGCGTCGACCCCGAGATTCCAAGTTGTCGTGGACCGCCTGGGTGAGCTCTTCGCGCGAGAAGGCCGGATTCCACGAAGCGTCTTCGCCACGCCCAGCGCCGATCTTGGTGACGATGACGAGGTTCGTGGGCTAGGGATGCAGCGCCTCCCGGATCAACTGGTTCGTGACGTGCGGGCCGTAGAAGTCGGCTGTGTCGATATGATTCACGCCAGACGCGAGAGCCGCTCGCAGCACAGCCAATGCCGCGGCGCGATCCTTCGGCGGACCGAACACGTGGGGGCCAGCGAGCTGCATGGCGCCGTAGCCGAGCCGCTTCACGCGGCGGTCTCCGAGGCCAAAGGTGGCGGTCGGCTCAATGTTGAGCACAGGTCATCTCCATAAAACCAATGGTCGGTAGATAGACGTTGCCCGTCTGCTCGATAACTGGGTAAATCCGAACGGGTTGTTCGGAGAGGCGAACAGTGAAGGTCGATCTGGGTGAACTGAACGCGTTTGTGACCGTCGCGCGGGCCGGAGGCTTTCGCGACGGAGCTCGCTCGAGCGGGGCCAGCGCGTCAGGACTCAGCGAAGCGGTAACCAGGCTGGAAGCGCAACTTGGCGTCAGGTTGTTGAACCGAACGACGCGAACCGTGGTGCCCACCGAGGCGGGTCAGCGTCTCCTCGAGCGGCTCGGGCCAGCATTCGCCGAGGTGGAAGCTGCGGTCGACGTCGTCAACAACTACCGCGACAGGCCTGCAGGCACGCTGCGTCTCAATGTACCCGTGAGCGCAGTACGCCTGGTGTTGCCCGCTATCGTGCCGCGCTTCCTTGCGGCTTATCCGGTCATTCGACTGGAGGTCGTTGCGGAGGATAATTTCATCGACGTTCTGGCGGCGGGTTGCGATGCTGGCATCCGATACGACGAGCGTCTGGAGCAGGACATGATCGCGATCCCGATCGGACCTCGCATTCAGCGGTTCGCAACCGCGGCCTCTCCAAACTATCTCGATCGCCACGGCCGGCCCGATCATCCTCGCGACCTCCTTAACCACGCTTGCCTTGGCGGTCGTTTTTCGTCCGGTGCGATGGTGGACCCGTGGGAGTTTGAACGGGAGGACGAAATCGTTCGCGTCGAACCCAAAGGACCGCTGCTGGTCATTGTTGGGACGGCGACAGATCTCGCCGTTGCCGCCGCCATCGCCGGTACTGGCATTATCACCCTCTTCGAGGACTGGCTGCGTCCCCATCTCGCCAATGGTCATCTCGAGCCGGCCCTCGAACCATGGTGGCAAAGCTTCTCGGGTCCCTTTCTCTACTATCCTGGCCGACGTCTCGTGCCGGCGCCGTTGCGCGCGTTCATCGACTTCGTAAGGGGTGCACTGTCGCACTCACCGCCTGGAGTGACGCCAACCGCGTAGGCAAGACGTTCGCCAGCAGCGAGAAACGCAAACTTTTGGGTCAGTGACGGCCCGAAGCGAATCCAGCCCCGTGCGGGCACGACATGAGAATATGAGACCCAGTTCACAAGGCGGCAGCGCCCGTATGCGGATCAAAGCCCGAAATCCAGTTGCGGCTCAGCACCAATTGCGACGTGCAAGGACGACAGTGAGACCCCCAAAAGCCGAACCGACTTCGGAAAAGGCATGTTGTCCAGCAGCAGGTCGACTGCCACTTCGGCGAGGCCATCGCGGTCGGCGACTGACGAAGGGAGGGACCGGCTGCGGGTGATGATCTCGAAGTCGGCGAACTTCACTTTGAGAGTCACCGTTCGCCCAAGGGTGTCGGCGGATTCGCAATGTCGCCAGACCTTGTCGATCAGCGGTTCAAGCTCGGCGATCATGGTCTTGGCCTCGGTAAGGTCTGTCGAGAATGGTGTTCTCCGCACCGACGGACTTCCGGATGCGGTTGGGTCGAACAGGCCTTTCGTCAACGCCGCGCGAAATCCAATAGTAGTAGGCGCCCGACTTGCCGAAGTTCGCGTTCATGAACTGCAGCGTCCGGTTGCGCATGTCGAGACCGGTGAATATGCCCAAGGCGTTCATCTTAGCGCTCGTTGCGGGGCCTATCCCGTGGAATTTGCCTACAGGAAGCGTTTCCACGAAGGGCGGCTCCATCTCAGGCGAGATGACGAACTGACCATTGGGCTTGCGGGCTTCATAGCTCGCGGCCGCCACGATCCCGCGCTCTGCCGAGCCGCCCACCGCGACCGGCTTTCCGCGCAGGTCCGGATTGTCGCGCTGTTCCACGGGCGCATAGAACGCATCCATGTCGATATGGATGATCTTGCGGTGGGACGTTCGAGTCGCCTTGCTCTGAATCGGACCGGACCATCGCTAGATTATAGACGATCGAGATCCGGCCGTCGCAGCTCAGACTAGGTCGGCGGGTTCAACTCATCGCCGCAACACATTCTGCGAACTTCTCAGCTGGGGTTTGAAAGAGCAAGGTCTTTCGTGGC
>NZ_JBANBA010000112.1:0-31365 GCF_059803475.1 Bradyrhizobium sp. UFLA05-89
TCTGGCCCGCCTTGTAGGTCCGCGGCTTGCCGTCGTTCACCTTCGACTTAATTTCTCCGGAAACGACGTAGGCGTAGATGAAGGCCGACCTTGCGTGCGTGTGCGGAACGGAAGCCGCACCTGGCGGATAGTCGACGACGACGGCGGTCAGCGACTTGCCCGGAATGTTTGGTATCGCCTGCTCGAAGTTCGGCGTGACCTTGTCGCCAACATCATGCGCGAAGGCCGGCGAATTGGTTGCAACGGCAAGGGTGGCGTACGCGGCGACGAGAGTTCGTATCATCATGACTTTTCTCCTTTCGCCTGGAGAAATGCCCTTGCCTTGGGTCAGAAAAAAGCACCAAGAACTTACAAAAATCGTGTACCACGAGAACATGGCCAGGCCGTTTCGATTGGAACTCAACCGTTCTGCGAAGACGCCGCTGGCTGACCAGATCCGGGATGGTATCGGCGTGGCCATCGAGAGCGGCTTGCTCGCACCGGGCGCGCGCCTGCCATCCTGGCAAGACCTCGCAGCGCAGCTTGGCGTTGCGCGCGGCACCGTGCGCGCGGCTTACGAAAAGCTGTCCGCGGCGCAGCTCATCGTGGCTTCGCGAACTACCGGGACCCACGTCGCGGAGCGGCCTCGCGCAGTGAGCCGGTCCGAACAGCCTCCCGATCCGGGTTCGTTCATGGAGATGTACCAGCAGATGACCCAGGGACCGGCCATCTTCCAGATGGGGGTACCTGCAGAGGAGACATTTCCGGCCACGCTGCTCGCGCGAATCCGTGCACATGCCGTTCGCGCAGAAGTTGGCTCGCCGCCGAATTACCCAGACCCGCGAGGAGAACTTGAATTCCGGCGCGAAGTTGCCGGTTATCTTGCCATCGCGCGCGGCATCGAATGTTCGCCCTCGCAAGTCTTCGTAACCGGGGGATACAGCAGCGGCCTGGGACTGACGCTGCGGGTTCTTGGGCTTGAGGGACAGAAAGTGTGGATCGAGGAGCCCGGCTTCCCGTTCACCCGACGGGGCCTGGAACTGGCAAGATTGTCGCTTGCACCGATACCGGTCGACGCCAGCGGCATCGATGTCGACCACGGGCTGCGTCACTTCCCGGACGCGAAGGTTGTTGTCGTGACACCGGGGCAGCAAGCCCCGCTCGGATTTACTTTATCGCTGGAGCGGCGTTTACGCCTGTTCGACTGGGCCGCCCACGAAGGCGTGTGGGTGATCGAAGACGATTATCTGAGCGAACTGCAGCTGAAGGGGCGGGCAGCGCCGGCGCTTGCCTCACTCGATCGCAATGGGTGCGTCATCCACATTGGCTCTTTCAGCAAGACGATCAGTCCCACGTTGAGGCTCGGTTTCCTCGTCGCGCCCGTTACGCTCCTGTCTCGCTTCGCGGAGGTCGCCGCATGTCTCGCGCCGCCGCCTGGGCCTTCCGTGCAGCTTGCGACCGCCGAGTTCATGCGCGAAGGCCACTACATGCGCCATCTTCGGCGTACCAAGCGTGCCTACTCCGCTCAGCGAGACGCGTTGCTGGAGTGCCTTCAACTGCACGTCAAGGATGCCGCCATCGCGACAGCCGGATTGGCTGTACTACTGCGATTGTCCGACGGCACGCCGGACACATCCATTGCGAGGGAGACCCTGGCGTTTGGAATTGCACCAGCCCCCTTGTCAGCCTGGTACGCGCGCCCGGCTGCCGGACGATCGGGACTCCTTCTGGGCATCGCAACCGTGCCAAGGAAGCATCTCGCAAGAGCCTGCGAGCGTCTTTACGGGATCATCGAGCGCTTCACGTGAGGGCCTTGCTCGATTTGGGCAAGTCTTTCGTAAAACTCTTCGAGGTGGGTCGCTGCCGCAGTCGATTCCTGAAATATCAGTAGGGCGACCTTTTGGTTTCGACTGCATGTCTGGTCGTGGGCCCTCTTCGGACCCCATGCAATGGCAGCATCTGCGACGCTGTTGAAGGTTAGACGGACATCGCAGACTCGGGAGTCCACGCCCTAGACCGCCTGTCCCGCCTTCAACAATGGGCACCCAGTAATCAGCTTGCCCTTGTTGCAGGGGATGCGGCGAGCTTTGGTGGCAGGCTGTCTTCGTCGGGCACGATCGTACTCCTCGGTTCGTGAGGGCACCGAGCATGCGTTGTGAAGCGCAGATCGCGTCTCCTCTCAGAGGCTTGCGCCCGTAGGGTGCCGTCGGGGCGCTTCCCGTTCGCAGCGAATGACACCGAGTGGATCCAGTTCGCTGGTCGAGCAAGGCAGCGTCCCGGACGACGACAGTGCAAAGTGCCAGGGTTGGAACGCTGTTTGGTCCAAGTCATTGGCGATCATGTTATGCGCCGACGAAATGATGAGGAAAGCTGAGCAGTGCGAGGCGATGGCTGATAAGGTCACCGATCGGCTGATCGCTCATACTTTCCGGGAATTGGCCGGCCAATGGCGCGCCATGGCATCTCAGCTTGATGCGCTGCAGCACGCCTCGATCTATAGGATCATTCGAGACCGCCGAGGAACTTAACTTCGCTTTCGGCCCGTGCGAAGAACCATGCTACCACGGGTTCCGGCAACGGGACGCCTTTTGCATTGCGCAGGCATGCCTGACAAACTTTCGCGTCGAGCCAAATTTGCTTCCACATGGATAAACTAGCCATCTGCGCTCTGTGGAATGGTGCACGCGTTCGGTCGTCAGCCGCGCCATCAATCCCCAGGGAACTGCGCTCTACCATCTCACGGGTATGACGAAAGACTATGCGCGCTATGTCGACGGATTTGCGATCGGCCCCGCATCGCTGGCGTGCGGCCTAGCCGCTGCCAAGCGATGTGCCGTCATTACGCCGGACGTCGTGGAGGATCCACGTTGGAGTGAATGGAGTTGGCTGGCGAGTAGGTTCGGCTACCGCGCGTGTTGGTCGTTTCCCGTTGAAGCGAACGGAAGGGTTCTGGGAACTTTCGCGATGTACTATGGCGCTCCGACGGAAGCTAAGGCACGTGATTTCGAATTTGCGTCCCTTCTCTCGCGAACCGCGGCCAAGATTATCTCAAGCCATTGATGCTGCGCCACTGCATTGTTCTGGCTGCTGCTCAACTGCTCATGCCGGCCTGTGGCCCTTCTCGGACCTCATGCAATGGCTGCATTTGCGTGCGAAGGTTAAACGCACATCGCCGATTCGAGAGTCCTCGCCTAAACCGCTTGTCCCGCCTTCGACAGCGAGCATCCCGTGATCTTGTAGTTGCCGTCGGATTGCTGCTCGAGCGTGTAAAGCGCGTCCCAGGCTTCGCCATTGGCGTCGATGATGTGGACGTGCTGGCCGATCCAGTCGCCATCGACCTTGGTCTCGCCGAACTCAAAACTCTTGTGCCGGTAGATCGGCGCGTAGGCATTCTCCACCATCGCCATGAAGATGTCGGCGGCCGGGAAGATCTTCCTGATCGCGGGTGCGGCGTAGGAATACGCGGCCGCGGCGTCGTCGCGGGCAAAAGCCTGCTCCTGGGCGCGGATCACGCTCTTGGCGGCTGCGATGTCGTCGGCGTGCGCGGCCGCAAAGCTCAGGAGTAACGTGATCAGCAACACCGCAATGCGCATCACTGGCTCCGTATTATCGTTTTCGTTTCGCCGCCGGTTTTGTCTTCTTGACCGTCGCGCGCGCTGATCGTTTGGGCTGCACGCGAAGCCCGTCGACGAAGACGTCGAGCAGTCGTAGCGCGGTCGATTGCCAGCCGGGCTGGTCGTGCATGTAGCACATGCCGAAGAACGCACGCAGCAGGTCCTCCGGACTGATGTCGGCCCGCATCTGGCCGGCTGCAACCGCGCGGTCGAGCAGTGAGCCGATGGCCGTGGTCAGCCGATCGAAAGAGAAAGCATGCAGCTCCGAGCCGCTCTGCACCGCGAGCGCCAGCGCTGCCGACATGCCCTTCTTGGTGGCGACGAACTCGACATTGGAGCGCAGCCAGCGCCGCAGCGCATCGACCGGATCCTTGGCGCTCTTCAATTGCTCGGCGAGCTCGCCGAGCTGCTCGACCTCGCGGCGATAAACTGCCTCGAACAGCGCCTCGCGCGTCGGAAAATGACGATAGAGCGTGCCGATGCCGACACCGGCGCGCCTGGCCACCGCTTCCAGGCTCGCCTCCGGCCCGCCCGCGCTGAACACGGCCTTGGCCGCCTCGAGCACGCGCTCGCGATTTCGCACGGCGTCGGCGCGGGGCTTTCGGATGTTGTCGACCTGATCGTCCATGCAGACCAATCTAGATCACGATCTGGTTAGATTGAACCCTTTGCGCGAGCCATCGCGTTGTTTGCGCACGGGGTTTTTGACGAATTCCAATATTTTTCGACGGGACTTGTTAAACGGAGGGTACCTCCGTATCTTCGTCGACACGTCGGCTCGGCTCATGTTCGGGCGGCGACAGATCGACTGCGGCCACGGCGGTGGCGCGCAAGCGATCGCATATGTCCATATCTGATCGGAGCCCTGTATGACCCACTCCATCAGCCTCACCGTGAACGGTGCGCGGCGCGACTTCCATCTCGATGATCCTCGCGTCACGCTGCTCGATCTCTTGCGTGAGCGCCTGCAACTGACCGGAACCAAGAAGGGATGCGACCGTGGCCAGTGCGGCGCCTGCACCATCCTGGTCGACGGCAAGCGGATCAACTCCTGCCTCGCGCTCGCCATCAGCCATGACGGCGCCGACATCCTCACCATCGAAGGCGTTGCGCGCGGCGACCAGCTTCATCCCGTGCAGGCCGCCTTTATCGCCCATGACGGCTTTCAATGCGGCTTCTGCACGCCCGGCCAGATCATGAGCGCGATCGGAATGATGCGGGAAGCGCAGGCGGGCGATGACCCTGAACGTATCAGGGAATGCATGAGCGGCAATCTCTGCCGCTGCGGCGCCTATGCCGGCATCGTCGATGCCGTGCTCGAGGTGCAGACCAGTGAAGCCAACCAGAGGCGCTCCGCATGAAGCCGTTCGATTACGTCAGGCCCGCGACCATTGCCGAGGCCGTCACCGCCGCCGCGCAGCCCGGCGCGACCTATCTTGCCGCCGGCACCAATCTGCTCGACCTGATGAAGGGCGGCATTAGTCGCCCTGACCGTCTGGTCGACGTCACGCATCTGAATGGGCTCGACAAGATCGAGCACCTCGCCGATGGCAGCGTGCGTATCGGAGCACTCGTTCGTAATGCCGATCTCGCGCATGATGCCGCGTTTGCAAAAGCCTATCCGGCGATCGCCGAAGCACTGCTGTCGGGCGCCTCGGCGCAGCTCCGCAATGCCGCGACCGTCGGCGGCAATCTCCTGCAACGGACGCGCTGTGCGTATTTCTATGACCCCGCCAGCCGCTGCAACCGGCGCGAGGCGGGCAGCGGTTGCGATGCGCGCGGCGGCGAGAACCGGCTGCATGCCGTGCTCGGCTGGAGCGAAGGCTGCATTGCCACCCATCCCTCCGACTTTTGCGTGCCGCTGGTTGCGCTCGACGCCATCCTCGAGATCGAAGGCAAGGGTGGCCGGCGCGAGCTGCCCCTTGACGCGCTACATCGCCTGCCGGGCACAACGCCCGAGCGCGAGACGGCGCTCGAGCCGGGCGATCTGATCGTGGCGGTGCGGCTGCCGGCCGTTGCGCGGGAATTCGCGGGCCATGCGCGCTATCTCAAGGTTCGCGAGCGCACCTCCTATGCCTTTGCCGTGGTGTCCGCCGCAGCAGGGCTGACGATCGAGAACGGTAGGATCAAGGAGGCGCGGCTTGCGCTCGGCGGCGTCGCCGCAAAGCCCTGGCGCGCCCGCGCTGCGGAAGCGATGCTGAAAGGTGCCGCGCCTGAGCCGTCCGCGTTCCGCGCAGCGGGGCAAGCTGCGCTCGCTGATGCAAAACCGTCCGGCGACAACGCCTTCAAGATCGAGCTCGCGCGCCGCATCGTCGTGCGCGCGCTGACCCTTGCCGCCGCTGGAACGCCCGCGCGCATTCCGGCGCTGCCGGCCTCTCCCTTTGCTTCCGGAGCCCTGCATGCCTGAGATCAACCTCACCTCTGCGCCCGCTCATATCCGTCACGGCTCGAACATGGGCCAGCCGCTGACCCGCCGCGACGGCGTGTTGAAGGTCAAGGGACAGGCGGCCTACGCCGCGGACCATCATCCGCCGGGCATGCTGTTTGCGGTGATCGCGGTATCGAGCATCGCGCGCGGCCGCGTGACGTCGCTCGACGTCGCGGCGGCCAGGAGCCACAAGGGCGTGGTCGACGTCATGACGTCGAAACACAAGCCTGAGCTCGCGATCGACCCTGACATCAAGACCAATCCGTTCGTATTCCGGATGGAGGTCCTTCAGAGCGATGAGATCCGCTACGCCAATCAGCCGATCGCCGTCGTGATCGCGGAGACGCTGGAGGCGGCGACCGAAGGCGCAGCGCTGCTGGCCCCGTGCTATGAGACGCTAAACCCTCGCGTCGGTCTCGACGCCGGCGAAACGTTTGCGCCGCCTGTCGTCGGCGTCGGCAACCCTGCACAAGTGCAGCATGGCGATATCGACGCCGGGCTCGCCGCGGCCGCAAAGCGGATCGAGGCGACCTACGAGACGCCGCCGCAATATCACAACGCCATGGAGCCGCACGCCATCGTAGCAGCGTGGGACGGCGACACGCTCTCGATCGATACGCCGAGCCAGGCCATGGTGATGGCGCGCGCCCGCGTCGCCGAGCTGTTTGGTCTCGCGCCGGAGAAGATCAGGATTCGCAGCCCGTTCCTCGGCGGCGGTTTTGGTTCGAAAGGGTTTTTGACGGGCCCGCAGATCCTCGGCGTCATGGCGGCGAAGCTGGTCGGCAAGCCGGTGAAGCTCGTGCTGCGCCGCGAGCAGATGTACGGCCCGGTCGGGCATCGCGCGCCGACGCGGCAGCGCTTGCAGATGGGCGTCGACGCGCACGGGCGCTTCACCGCGATCGATCACCATGCGAAGACGGTATCGAGCAGCTACGACGATTTCTACGAGCCCGCGGCCGATGCTTCGCACACGCTCTACGCCAGTCCTGCGATCAGGACCACGCATGAGGCGGCGCGCGTCGACACCGGCACACCGCTGTTCATGCGCGCGCCGGGCGAGGCGAGCGGATCGATTGCGCTGGAAAGCGCAATCGACGAGATGGCGCTCGCCTGCGGCATGGATCCGCTGGCGTTTCGCCTGAAGAACTACGCCGAGGTCGAGCCGACCACCGGAAAACCGTTCTCCTCGAAGGCGCTGCGCGCCTGCTACGAGCAGGGCGCGGCGCGCTTCGGCTGGGCGAAGCGGCCACTCGCGCCACGGCAGATGCGCGACGATTCCGGTCTGCTGGTCGGCTGGGGCATGGGCACGGCAACCTTCCCGGCACTGATGTTCCAGGCCGAGGCGCGCGCGGCGATCCGCCGCGATGGCACCGGCGTGATAGAGATCGGCGCGCATGATATGGGGCAGGGCGCCTGGACGGCGCTCGCGCAGATCGCGGCCGATGGTCTCGGCCTCGAGGTCGATCGCGTCGACTTTCGCTCCGGCACCTCGGACCTGCCCGATGGCGGCATCGCCGGCGGCTCGGCGCACACCGCGACTGCGGGCAACGCGATCCATAATGCCGGCGCGGCCGTGATCGCAAAGCTTGCCGATCTCGCCACTCGCGACGAGCGCTCGCCGCTGTTCGGTGCCGGCAATGCCGGCGTGATCGCCCGCGACGGCAAACTGTTCCGGTGCGACGACGACAGCCGCGGCGAGAGCTATGCCGATATCCTCGCGCGGGCCGGCCTTGCCGAGATCGATGCGCGCGGCACCGGCGCGCCGAACCCGACGGCGCAAACCGACTACGCCATGCATGCGCATGGCGCCGTGTTTGCCGAGGTGAAGGTCGATCTCGAGCTCGGCCAGATCCGGGTCTCGCGGATGGTCGGCGCGTTCGCCGCGGGCCGCATCATCAATCCGCATCTGGTGCGGAGCCAGCTCCTCGGCGGCATGATCTGGGGCCTGTCCTTTGCGCTGCACGAGGAGGCCATCACCGACCGGCGCAGCGGTCGGATCATGAATGCCGATCTCGGCGAGTACCATATCCCCGTGAATGCCGACGTGCCGCCAATGGATGTGCTGACGGTCGAGGAGCACGATCCGCACGTCAATGCGCTCGGCATCAAGGGCGTCGGCGAGATCGGCATCACCGGCAGCGCTGGCGCGGTGGCCAACGCCGTCTGGCATGCAACCGGCGTGCGCGTGCGCCGTTTCCCGATCCGGATCGAGGAGCTGCTGACGTAGCCCTGACACGCGAGATGCGGTTCAGAACGTCGGCGGCGTGCAGGCCGAGATCACCTCGCACGGCTTGCCGCCGACGCAGCGGAAGCGGTGCGGCCTGCGGCTTTCGAAATAATAGGCATCACCCGGGTTGAGGATGCGCCGCTCGTCCTCGACGGTGACCTCGAGCTTGCCGGAGATCACCACGCCGCCTTCCTCGCCGTCATGCACCAGCGGCACACGGCCGGTGTCGCTGCCGGGCTCGTAGCGTTCTTTCAGGATCTGCAAGCTCCGGCCGAACAGATTGTCGCCGACCTGGCGGTAGGAGATCGGCTTCTTGCCGACCTCGGTCAGCTCCTCCGCACGATAGAAGATCTTGCGCCGCGTCTCCGGCTCCAGCGCGAAGAACTCGGCGAGCCCCATCGGGATGCCGTCGAGGATGCGCTTGAGCGCGCCGACGGACGGGTTCATCTGGTTGGATTCGATCAGCGAGATCGTCGAATTGGTGACACCGGAGCGTTTGGCGAGCTCGCGCTGCGACAGCTTGTGGCGCGCCCGGATGAATCGCAGCCGTCCACCGATGTCGACGCTCATGGTGCAAATCCCTGTTGCAGGTGTTGCGGATCGCGCAAATATGGACCGGCCGCCCCAACCAGATCAATGGGTTGCGGGCATGCAGAAAAGGACTTGTTGCGCCTTTAAAGCCGTGGCTCTGCTTCCGGGTCAGCAAAGGAGCGGCCTGTGACCCTTCACCAGATTCCGAACACCATCAAGACCGATTCGCACTGGATGCCGTTCACGGCCAACCGGCAGTTCAAGAAGGCTCCGCGCCTGTTCTCCTCGGCCGAGGGCATGCACTACACCAGCGTCGATGGTCGCAAGGTGATCGACGGCTCGGCGGGCCTGTGGTGTGTCAACGCCGGCCACGGCCGCAGGCAGATTGCCGCTGCGGTCGAGAAGCAGCTCATGACGCTCGACTTCGCGCCGTCATTCAATATGGGTCATCCGCTTTCGTTCGACTTCGCCGAGCGGCTCGCGGAGATCGCCCCCAAGGGCCTTGACCGCATCTTCTTCACCAACTCCGGCTCCGAGTCGGTCGACACTGCGCTCAAGATCGCGCTCGCCTATCATCGCGCCACCGGCCAGTCGAGCCGCACCCGCCTGATCGGCCGCGAGCGCGGCTATCACGGCGTCGGTTTCGGCGGCATGTCGGTCGGCGGCATGGTGGCGAACCGCCGCGCCTTTGCGACCCATCTGCCGGGCGTCGATCACATTCGCCACACCCATGACCTCACCCGCAACGCCTTTGCCAAGGACCAGCCGGCGCATGGCGCCGAGCTTGCCGACGATCTCGAGCGCCTCGTCGCGCTGCACGGCGCCGAGACGATCGCCGCCGTGATCGTCGAGCCGGTGCCGGGCTCGACCGCGGTGCTGCCGCCGCCGCAGGGCTATCTCGCGCGCCTGCGCGAGATCTGCGACAAGCACGGCATCCTCCTGATCTTCGACGAGGTCATCACCGGCTTCGGCCGCCTGGGTACGCCGTTCGCCGCCAATTTCTTCGGAGTCACGCCGGACCTGATGACGACGGCCAAGGGCATCACCAACGGCACCGTGCCCTGCGGCGCCGTGTTTGCGAGCCGCAAGGTGCATGACGGCGTGATGACCGGCCCGGAGGGCCAGATCGAGCTGTTCCACGGCTACACCTATTCGGCGCACCCGGTGGCCTGTGCCGCTGGCATCGCGACGCTCGACATCTACAAGGACGAGGGTCTGCTCACCCGTGGCGCAGGGATCGCCGAGTACTGGCGCGACGCGCTGCATTCGCTCAAAGGTCTGCCGAACGTCGTCGACATCCGCAATTGCGGCCTGATGGGCGCGGTCGAGGTCGCGCCGCGTGATGGCGCGGTCGGTGCCCGCGGCTATGACATCATGGTCGATTGTTTCAACACGGGTCTCTACCTGCGCATGAGCGGCGATTCCTTCGCGATGTCGCCGCCCCTGATCGTCGAGAAGAGCCACATCGACCAGATGGTCTCGATTCTCGGCGACGCCATCAAACGCGTGGCCTGATAATTGCTCTCGCGGGTATCGACCCCTTGTTCTTGCTAAAGCGCGATGAAATTGGGATGATTCGTCATCGCGCTTTAGGTTATTGTTTGAGCATGATCTTTTCGGAAAACCGCTTCCTACTTTTCCGGATCATGCTCTAGCGGCGCGACAAACGCCGCGGGAGTGGTGCGAAACGTGAAAGTCCTGATCCTCGGCAGCGGTGTCATCGGTGTCACCTCTGCCTATTACCTCGCGCGTGCCGGCCATGACGTGACGGTCGTCGACCGTCAGGGCGAGCCAGCGCTCGAGACGTCCTTTGCCAATGCCGGCGAGGTCTCGCCTGGCTATTCCTCGCCATGGGCGGGACCGGGCGTGCCGGTGAAGGCGATCAAATGGCTTCTGATGAAGCACGGCCCGCTGGTGATCCGGCCCAAGGTCGATCCCGTGATGTGGGTCTGGCTGCTCAAGATGCTGCGCAACTGCACGTCCACGCGCTACGCTGTCAACAAGAGCCGGATGATCCCGATCGCGGAATACAGCCGCGATTGCCTGCGTGACCTGCGCCGCGACATCGGCATTCAATATGACGAGCGCTCGAAGGGTACGCTCCAGCTCTTCCGCTACCAGGCGCAGCTCGACGGCACGGCTGAGGACATCGCCGTGCTCAAGCAGTATGGCGTGCCCTACGAGGTGCTCAATCGCGAGGGCTGCATTGCGGCTGAGCCCGCACTCGCCGGCGTGAAGGAAAAGTTCGTCGGCGGCCTGAGGCTGCCGGAGGACGAGACCGGCGACTGCCACATGTTCACGCAGGCGCTGGCCGCAGAGGCCGAAAAGCTCGGTGTGCGCTTCCTGTTCAATACGTCGATCAAGGGCATCGTCACGGATGCCTCGCGTGTCACCGGTGTTGCGACCGGCGCCGGCCTGTTGCAGGCGGATGCCTATGTCGTCGCGCTCGGAAGCTGGTCGTCGCGCCTTGTTGCCCCGCTCGGCATCTCGCTGCCGGTCTTTCCGGTGAAGGGCTATTCGATCACGGTGCCGATCACGGACGCCAGCGGCGCTCCGGAATCGACGGTGATGGACGAGAGCTACAAGGTCGCGATCACACGGCTCGGCAATCGCATCCGCGTCGGCGGCACCGCGGAGATCTCCGGCTATTCCGACAAGCTCTACGCCGCGCGTCGCGCAACGCTCGATCATTCGGTGACAGATCTCTTCCCGCGCGGCGGCGATCTCTCCAAGGCGACGTTCTGGAGCGGCCTGCGCCCGATGACACCGGACGGCCCGCCCGTGATCGGTGCCACGCGCTATTCAAATCTCCATCTCAACACCGGTCACGGCACGCTTGGCTGGACCATGTCCTGCGGTTCAGGACAGGTGCTCGCGGACATGCTGTCGGGCGAGAAGCCGCAGATCGACACGAGTGAGCTGACGGTCGATCGCTACGCGCATCGGTTTGGCTGAACGTCTCTTTCCGCGTCATTGCGAGGAGCGAGGCGACGAAGCAATCCAGACTATCTCCGCGGTGAGATCCTGGATTGCTTCGCTGCGCTCGCAATGACGATGTGGAGGTATCGGGCGTGCAAATCCATCACCGTCACCCTGAAGCGGCCCTCGAAGGGCGACGGCCGGCTGCCTCGGGGTCGTGCATCCTTCGAGGAGCGCATACCGCCTGCACCTTGGGATGACGGAGGCGGTAGTACATATGCGGCAATCAACAAAGGATCCAGTAAATGCAGATGGAACAGTTTCTCGCCGACTACGAGATCTCGACCGATCCCCACCGCTTGAACGTGGACGTCATTTACAAGTTCCTGGCAGAAGACAGCTATTGGGCGCGCGGGATCCCGCGATCCGTTGTCGAGCGTGCGATCGAGAATTCTCTCTGCTTTGGTGTGTACCATCGCGCGGAGCAAGTCGGGTTTGCCCGCGTCGTCACTGACAAGTCGACATTCGCTTTGCTTGCAGACGTCTTCATACTCGAGACCCATCGCGGCAAGGGACTGTCCAAATGGCTGATGCGCTACGTCGTCGGTCACGACAACCTGCAAGGTCTGAGGCGCCTTCTCCTCGTGACCCGCGACGCGCATGGCCTGTATAGCCAGTTCGGGTTCGAGCCGCTCGGAAGCCCGTCCCGCTTCATGGAGGTCCTACGGCCGGACGTCTATCGGCCGTCGTGACGACTGCGCTACCCCGCCCCGGTCACGCAGTTCACCCACAGCACCACGGCCTTCGCATCCTCGGCCGGGTTGGAAAACCGGTGCGGCCTTCGGCTGGCAAACCGAAAGCTGTCGCCTGTCTTCAGCGACCACGTGTCTGCATCCACCGTCAGCATCATCTCGCCTTCGAGCACGAGGCCGGCCTCCTCGCCATCATGGGTGTAGAGTTCATCGCCGGTCGAGCCGCCGGGTTCCAGGTGCACCAGGAACAGGTTGAGCCGGTTCTCGGCGCCCGCGGCGCTCAGGAGCTGTTTTGAAATGCCGGTGCGCCAGAGCTTCAGTTCGGGGCGTTGCATCCCGCGCATCACCACGGAATCTGACGCGCCATCCGTGCCTGGGCTCGCGCCGAACAGCGCGGCGATGCCCACGCCAAGCACGTCGGCGAGCGTCGCGAGCACGCGCAGCGAGGGCGAGGACAGGCCGCGCTCGATCTGGCTGAGGAAGCCGATCGACAGCGACGTGCGCTCGGCGACCGTTTCGAGCGAGAGTTGCCGTGTCCGCCTGAGATCGCGGATGCGGCGTCCGACCGCGACGTCCATTGCCGGCTCCGGCTTGGTGACCGGTTTGGTGACGGCCTTTGCCTTCTTCGCCGCGGCAGGCTTGCGCATTCTTTTACCACCGCTCACGTCAAACCGCTTCCTTCATGTGCATGAAAACCGCTTGCATCGTCCGCGAAAGTGTGGCCAAAATTTCATATTAGTGAAAATAAGCTGAAACGGCCCGCCTCGCAACATCTGCCTCATAAGCTGCGCGGGCGCGCCGTCATCGGCCGAACCCAAAAGGGGGATTGCGATGAAGCGTTTCGTTCAGGCCGCGGTCGCGGCGCTCGCCCTTGCAGCCAGCTTGCCGGCATCAGCGCAGCAGGTGCTGAAGGTCGGCTCGACCCCGACGGGCATTCCCTTCACCTTCCTTGACACCAAGACCAACACCATCCAGGGCGTCATGGTCGATCTCATCACCGAGGTCGGCAAGGACGCCGGCCTCAACGTCCAGATCGAGCCGATGCAGTTTTCGGCGCTGATCCCCTCGCTGACCTCGAGCAAGATCGACATCATTGCAGCCGCAATGTTCATCACCGCGCCGCGCAAGGAGGTGATCGACTTCTCCGATCCGATCTACACCTATGGCGAAGGCCTGGTGGTGCCGAAGAGCGATACCAAGGCCTATGCCTCGCAGGAGGATCTGAAGGGTGAGGTCGTCGGCGCGCAGGTCGGCACCGCCTTCGTCGACGCGCTGAAGAAGTCGGGCCTGTTCAGTGACGTGAAGGCCTATGACACCATTCCCGACATCCTGCGCGACGTGAACGCCGCGCGCCTCAAGGCCGGCTTCGCCGACTATCCGATCCTCGCCTACAATCTCAAGCAGGGTGGCTTCCCCGAAGTGCGCCTCGTTACGAGCTACAAGCCCGTGACCGTCGGCTCGGTCGGCATCGGCGTGCGCAAGAGCGATACCGAGCTGCTCGGCAAGATCAACGCCTCGCTCGGCCGGCTGAAGGCGAACGGCACGGTGGACAAGATCCTGGACAAATGGGGCCTGAAGGACTGATCGCCGATGCAGGGTTTTTGGCGCGACACCGTCGAGTTCTTCCCGATCCTCCTCAACGGCGTCGCGCTCACGATCGTCGTCACCATCGGCTCGCTGATCCTCTCGACGCTGCTCGGACTGGTCTGGGCCCTGATGCGGGTCTCCGGCATCGGCTTTCTCGCAGGCCTGAGCGCCAGCGTGATCAACGTGATCCGCGGCATCCCGATCATCGTGCTGCTGTTCTACCTCTACTTCGTGATGCCCGATCTCGGCGTCACGCTCACCGCATTGCAGGCTGCGATCCTCGGGCTCGGCATCGCCTATTCGGCCTATCAGGCGGAAAACTTCCGTGCCGGCATCGAGGCGATCGACAAGGGACAGATCGAGGCGGCGCAGACCATCGGCATGGGCTGGTGGCTCACCATGCGCCGCGTGGTGCTGCCTCAGGCGGTGCGCATCGTGCTGCCACCCTACGGCAACGTCATGATCATGATGCTGAAGGATTCGTCGCAAGCCTCGACCATCACGGTGGCCGAGCTCGCGCTCCAGGGCAAGCTGATCGCCTCCTCGACCTTCAAGAACACCAGCGTGTTCACGCTGGTGGCGCTGATGTATCTCACCATGAGCATCCCGCTGATCCTGTTGGTCCGTCATTTCGAGAAGCGGGCCGGCAAGCGATGATCGAGCTCGACGACGTCCACAAAAGCTTTGGCAAGGTCGAGGTGCTCAAGGGCATCACGGCGGGTGTCGAGAAGGGCGAGGTGGTCTGCATCATCGGCCCGTCCGGCTCCGGCAAGTCGACCATCCTGCGCTGTATCAACGGGCTCGAAAGCTACGACCGCGGCGACATCAGCGTCGAGGGCACGCGCGTCGATCGCAATGCGCCGTCGATCGTCTCGATCCGCACGCAGGTGTCGATGGTGTTCCAGCGCTTCAATCTGTTCCCGCATCGCACGGCGCTGGAGAACGTCGTCGAGGGGCCGCTCTACGTGAAGAAGGAGCCGCGCGCCGCGGCGCTGGAGCGCGGCCGAGCGCTGCTCGCGCAAGTGGGCCTCGCCGAAAAGGCCGACGTGCATCCGCCGCAGCTCTCCGGCGGGCAGCAGCAGCGCGTCGCGATCGCGCGCGCGCTCGCGATGCAGCCCAAGGCGATCCTGTTCGACGAGCCGACCTCGGCGCTGGATCCCGAGCTCGTCGGCGAGGTGCTTTCCGTGATGCGCAAGCTCGCCGATGACGGCATGACCATGGTCGTCGTCACCCACGAGATGGGCTTTGCCCGCGACGTCGCGGATCGCGTGCTGTTCATCGACGGCGGCGTCATCGTCGAGCAGGGGCCGGCGAAAGCCGTGCTCAACCAACCGCAGCACGCGCGGACGCAAGACTTCCTGCGCCGCGTGCTGCATCCGCTCTGATCCGGTATCCCTATGATTCTGCCCGTGCGCCTGCCTCTGCCGCCCTCGCTCTATGCCGACACTGCCGTTGCGCCGGTGGCCACGCCGCCGCTCGATGCGGACAAGACCGTCTCCGTCGCGATCGTCGGCGGCGGCTACACCGGCCTGTCCACCGCGCTGCGTCTGGCCGAGCGGGGTGTCGACGCACTGGTGCTGGAGGCGCAGGAGCCGGGGTGGGGCGCGTCCGGCAACAATGGCGGTCACACCAATCCGGGGCTGAAGCACGACCCCGATCAGATCGAGGCCGATTTCGGCGCTGATCTCGGCCGCCGCATGATCGACTTCTCCTACGGCACGACGAATTTTACCCACGAGCTGATCCGCCGTTACCAGATTCCTTGCGAGGCGCGGCAGAACGGCACGCTGCGCGCCGCCTACAACGAGGCGAACGCCGCGGCGATCGAAAGTACCGCAAAGCAGTGCATTCGCCGCGGCATGCCGGTGACGCTGCTCAATCGCGAGCAATTGCGCGAGATGACGGGCACCGATCGCTACCTCTGCGCCATGCTCGACGCGCGCGGCGGCGATCTTCATCCCCTGAGCTACGCCCGGGGCCTCGCACGCGCCGCGATCTCCGCCGGTGCGAGCGTGCACGGCGAAACCCCGGCGCTCGCCTTGCGTCGCGAAGGCACGCATTGGCGCATCGAGACGCCGCGCGCGGTGGTGCGTGCCGAAAAGGTGCTGCTCGCCACCAACGGCTTTACGGATGACCTCTGGCCCGTGCTCCGCCGCACCATCGTGCCGGTGTTTTCGTCGATCGCTGCGACCGCGCCGCTGTCCGAGGAGGTCGCCCATTCGATCATGCCGACACGGTCCGTGCTCTACGAAAGCGGGCACATCACGGTCTACTATCGCATCGATCAGCAGAACCGTCTGCTGATGGGCGGCCGCGGCCCGATGCGCTGGATCAACTCGCCGTCCGATGTCGCCTATCTCATGCGCTATGCCGAGCGGCTGTGGCCGCAGCTCAGGGGCGTCGCCTGGACCCATGGCTGGAACAGCCGCCTTGCGATCACCGGGGATCACTATCCGCATGTGCACGAGCCGGCGGAAAACATCCTGATCTCGCTCGGCTGCAACGGCCGCGGCGTCGCGCTCTCCACCGCGATGGGCGCGCAACTCGCGCGCCGCCTGATCGGCGGCGCCAACGCCGAGATCGACATGCCCGTCACCGGCATCAAGCCGATCCCGCTGCACGCGTTCTGGCCGCTCGGGGTCACGAGCGCGGTGATCGCCGGCCGCGTGCGGGACAGGCTGGGGATCTAGAAAAGCGCCGCCCGAATTCGGGCGACGCCTGGTAGTTTGTCGTCGATTTCAGCAGCGGCCCTGCTTCCACAGGCCGGGCGGGCAGCCCTTGCCGCGCCAGCCGACTTTGCGCCCGTGATACCAGCCCGGCGGCGTGCCATGGTGATGTCCATGGAATCCGCCGTGGCCGTGTCCATGGCCATGACCGCCTTTGGCGGATGCCGCGCTCGGCATGGTGAGGCCAGCCGCGATGATCAATGTCGCGGCGAGCGCAAGCTTCTTCATAAGAATGATCTCCTCTTGGACGTACGCTTCTGTCCCGTTCGATGGACGGGCATCGGACGGCTAGCTCGCTTGCAAATGTGGAGGAGTCGTGACGCTCAGCTCTCTGCGACCGCGTCGGCCCAGGGTTGGAAGATCTCGACTGCGCCGGAATTCGTGTCGCCCTCGCGCATCACGGCGCTCGGGCAGGCGAACTTCATCGGCACGGACTGCACCTGCGCCTCCTCATAGTCGAAGCGCGATCGCCTTGCGTGCGTTCGCGGGCAACCGGCAGCTTGGCGTGGCGGCGATGAGTCGACATCCGCCGGCGGATGGTCATGCATTCGCGATTTGTCATCCTCCGCCATCGCGCCGTCACGTACCTGTGAGTGCCCAATGACTCGCACCGTGTGGCGTACCTCACAAATCCTGCCTGCACTCGGAATTAAACTTATGGTTGTTTTGATTTCAGAGCAACCTCGTAACGATCAGGTCGAAGGAGCATTGCCATGAAACACCTTGCGTTTCTAGGTCTCGCAATCGCTACGCTGATTGCGCCGATCCAAGTGCAGGCCCAGCAATATGATCCCTACAGAAACTGCGTCAGGTTTCCGGAGATACCAAACCCGGAAGCAGAGCTGCGATATTTGCTCTCTCAGCCGGGTATCCGTGTTTGCCCGGCAGCGAATCCTGATCTGGCAGGACAGGCGGAAACTGTGCGGCGTGGTATGAACCAAGGTTACAACGACACTATGAGCATAATTCGAGCGCAGCGCGGATATTAGCAATCCGTACGCAACTGCCCATCATTGGAACTTGTTGTTGATTGCAGACCTCCGTTCGTACGGTTTGTTGTTGCCGACGTCCGGTTGGTACGGTTGATTTGTTTGCTCTGCAGTTTTCGTCAGCCTCAGCTCCTCCAGCGCGGCGATGGCGGCACGTCCGCGTCGTCATCCTCGCAGGGCGCTTCGTCGCGATCCTGCATCGCGCGCACGGCAAGCGCGCTATCCCCCAATCCGCGCAAACACCTCTTCCACCGGCACCGGCGGCTCGACGTTGAACGTCTCATGTAGCACCCGTCGCAGCTCGTCGGCGCTGTCGATCGTGCGCTCGCTCATCACCTCGCCGTCGCGTCCTTCGATGGTCAGCCGCCGGTTGGCGAGCTTGTAGCGCGCATCCGCTGCGACGCGCTCCATGATCAGCGTGCTGGTGAAGGGCGGGATGGAGCTCGTCGAGGTAAAATAGTTGCCGAGCTCGTAGTCGGATTGAAGCTGCGGGACCAGGTCGAAGACGTACATGGTCCGCCAACCGCTCGGCTGTTTCGCGCTGATCGAGAACAGGCCCTTGATCTCGCCGATCCGGTAAGTGCCCATCGCGGTGCGCTGCTCGATCTGCGTCTGGAACTGCAAGGGGCTATCCATCACGCAGACTCCGAAGCCGACGTCGGCGATGTAGGGACCCTCGGGCAGATCGACCTTGAGCAGCATGTGGACCTTTGGGCCCAACGGACTGTCGGGTGCGGCCATCCACCGCACCCGGGCGCAAAGGCCAGTGACGCTGAAGCCGATGTGCTCGAGCGCCGCCTTGAACAGCGCGTTCTGCTCGAAGCAATAGCCGCCGCGCCGGGAGTCGACGAGCTTGGCCTGCACGGTCGGCAGATCGAGAAGAACGGGCCATCGCAGAAGCGGATTGAGCCCCTCGAACGGGATCGCATTGACGTGAGCTCTATGGAGTGCCCTGAGGGTCGCCAGATCCGGCTTCACCGCACCCGGATGGCCGATGCGCGCCAGGTAATTGTCCAAATGGAATTCATGCGACATGAAATGGTCCCTGCTGCCTGAAAAGGCGGGCAGGGTAGACAAGGCCGTTTCCGGTGGAAAGCTCCAATCGTGGCGCGTGGGGGCGGGACGGATGACGTCCCTCGATCCGGTGGGCGAGGCTCAGAGCCTGCCGTCGGGCCGTCGGTTGCCGTGCTTGGCGCGCCATTTTGGTCCCGGGCCACGCATGTAGTGCAGCTCAGGGCGGTAGGGATTGCCCGCGAGCTTCACCAGCGCCTGCCACCGCGAGGCGATCGCGGAGATGGGGTGGCGAAGCAGCGTGAGCGAAGCGATCAGCATGGCAATGTTCTCAGTGCGGCTTTCCGAGCATGGAGCTGAACGGCAGGTCGAAGATCTCCTCGCCGTCGTCGTCGCTGACGTGCAGGATCCAGTCGCGCCAGTCTTCGTCGCCGGGCACCATGATCATCGAGCGCATGATTTGCGCGGCGCGGTCGCGGGCCTCGGTCAGGTTCGACACCGCGGTGCCCTGCCGGTCGATCAACATGCCGTCAGTATTCGAGCAGTGAAAAAAAACTTGGACCATAGCCGCCTCCTCCACGAAGCGATTCGGACGCAATCAACCCATAACACTCTGACGTTGTCGGAAATATTCGGGTTCAACCCGGTAAGGGAAATTACGGATATTCTGATTCACGGGACGGTGAGCGCGTTACGGATTCTTAACCTTCGGCTGGACGGCGCAGCGGAGGCATGGAACTCTCGATTTGCCGGGGTCGAGGGAGGGGGAAGTCTTGCAATTCGTGAGAAAAGCCTATGGCCGGCTGTGTGTGTTCGCATGCGCTCTGCTGGCTGCGGGGCTTGGCCTTGCGCCACCGGCATCGTCCGAGCCGATCCGGAGAAGCGGCTACGCGATCGGCACCGATACCTGCGGCAGCGGCGATCTCGCCTTCCCGAGACTCAAGATCGACCTCCGCCAAGGGTTTTGTGCAGGTCTCGTCGCCAGCGAGGAGGATCATCTGAAATTCCCGCGGTCGATCATCCAGATCCCCGGTCATGAGCTGTTCGTGGTCGCCGACATGGGCGGCTGGGGCCACACTGATGGCCAGCTCCTGCTGCTCGATCCCCGCGCAGCCGAGGGCAAGCGGATCAAGGAGCTCATCACGGGGATCGAATATCCCTTCGGTCTGGCGATCGGTCCCGACAAGAAACTCTATGCCTCCACCGACGAGACGATTTTCCGCGTCGATCCGCTTGCCGACAATCCGCGCAGCACGGTCGAGACCATCCTTCATCGCCTGCCGGGCCGCCGGCTGACGCTGCCTGACGGCACCAAGCTCGACGAGAGCGCGCATCCGCTCAAGCAGTTCGCGTTCGACCGCACCGGGCGGCTGTTCGTCAATGTCGGTTCGCATAGCGATGACTGCATCACCCACCCGCCGATCACGCGGCCATGCGCGCCGGCGGAAGGCGCCTCGGCGCTTGCCGCGATCTGGATGTTCACGCCGCCTTCAGGCGGCGTCTTTTCCGCGTTGAAGCCCAACGATCCCAATCCGCCGCACGAGGTCTATGCGCGCGGCCTTCGAAACTCGATGGCGCTGGCGCTGCACCCGCAATTTCCCGATCCCGGCTACGCGTTCCTGCAAGGCGAAAACGGCCGCGATCTGCCCGACATCTTCACGCCGAACGAGGAAATCAACGCGATCGAGCGGGGCAAGCACTACGGCTGGCCCTATTGCTACGACCTCTCGACGGTGAGCCCGGAATTCAGGCTGGTGCTGCGATCGGGTCCTTACAAAAACCTCTGCACCAACGGCGCCCTTTACAAGCAGCCGTTTTCGCTGCTGCCACCGCATGGCGCGCCGCTCGGCATGCTCTACTACCACGGCCAAAAATTTCCGGAGCTGGAAGGCAGGTTGCTGATAGCCCTTCATGGCTATCGTCCGACCGGCAGCCGTCTCCTGGCCTATGACGTCGACGATCACGGCTTCCCCAAGATGAGTCCGTCGCCGGTCCGCTACCACGTGAGCTGCGCCGCCCAGCCGACGCGCAGCTTCCAGACTGGCGCGGGCGAGGTCGCGGCGGCACCCTTCGAGGAATTGATCGCTGGCTGGCACCGCGTCAACGGCGCGCGGCCGCAGGGCGCACCCGTCGGCATCACCGTTGCGGAGGATGGCGCGATCTGGCTGGTCGAGGACAAGAACCAGACCGTGATCCGGATCGACCGCACTGATGGCAATGCGCCGGAGCCGCTCCCCTGCGACATGCGTAGCGCGGCGCAGATCGAGCAGCTCGCCGCCCTCGTTGCGAAGGATGCGCAGAACAGGGATCGGCTCTCGGCGCTGCGCAAGGGGCTCGTGGAGAAACACTGCGTCGGCTGCCATTCGGATTTTGGATTGAAGCAGGGCCAATCCGACGCGGAGAAGGACCAGACCGTGCTGCGCTTCATGTTGTCGCAGGACGGCTGGATCTATCCTGGCGATCCCGGGTCCGGGAAGCTGCGCACGCGCCTGCGCGGGCTCGGCGCGGAGAAGCTGATGCCGCCGGGCGGCGAAGCGCTGGCGAAGACCGAGCCCGGCTACGCCCGCCTGCTCGACTTTGCGGACTTACTGGTTGCAAATATGGTTCCGGGAACACGTATGCGCATCAAGCCCGGCCCGCCGACGCGCAAATTCGTCTCGCGCACCAGCAAGGAATGCGGCGAAATGCCGGCCACCAAGGTCGTCGTCGTGACACAAAGGACCGCTGTAGACAAAGCCGGTTTCAGCCGGTTCTACCGGCCGGCCGATCAATATCTCAACGGCGAATGCACCGACGACGATGGCTACTACATCCAGCAGAACGATCTGGTGCCTTTGCAGTAGCGTGCTCCTGGCGATCGCCGCTCAGCCGGCCTTTGGCGAGACGAAGCTGTTCGAAAGCGCGCAGGTGACGCCCGCGGGCGAATACACCTTCGGCATCGAAGGGCCAGCCGTCGATCTCGACGGCAATCTGTTCGTGGTCAATCTCGGCAAGCCCGGCACGATCGGCAGGTTGCCGGCGGGCGGAGCGGCCTCCGGGACGTTCGCGGAGCTTCCGCAAGGCAGCGTCGGCAACTCCATCCGCTTCGATCGCGACGGCACCATGTTCGTTGCCGACTACAAGGGCCACAACATCTTCGCGCTACCCAAGGGCACCACGGAGCCGCGACTCTGGTTTCATTCCGACGAGATGAAGCAGCCGAACGACATGACGATCGCGCGCGACGGCACGATCTATGCGAGCGATCCGAACTGGAAGGGGCGTGAGGGCCATATCTGGCGCATCACCAAGGTGAGGGACGGGTCGGTGCAGGGCCAGCTCATGACGGCGCCGCGCGCGATGGGCACCACCAACGGCATCGATCTCAGCCCGGACGGCAAAATGCTTTATGTCGGCGAATCCAACAGCGGCGAGGTCTGGTCTTACACGATCCGCGGCGCAGAGCTCACCGACGCGAAGCTGATCAAGACGTTCCAGCCCGACACCATCGACGGCCTGCGCACCGACGTCAGCGGCCGACTCTATGTCGCGCGCATTCTCAAAGGCACGATCTCGATCATGAAGCCCAACGGGGCGGTTCAGCGCGAGGTCGCGTTGAAGGGCAAGGAGCCGACCAACCTCGCTTTCGGCGGTGACGACGGCAAGACGGTCTTCGTCACGCAGCGCCAGGGCGGCTTCATTGAGGCCTTCCGCACCGATCAGCAGGGCCGCGAGCATTGCCTGCAACGCGGCCGTTGCTGAGCCGCGATCCGCGCTCCACGCAGGACCGGCACGCAGGATGCGACACCGTTCTCGCTTGCATCGTCGCGCCGCCGGGATCAAGACGTCATCCGATCCCAAGGTCATGGAGCCACCCACGTGAAGGCCGTCTATACCGAACTGCATCGCAGCCACGATCCGCAATTCTTCCTGGTGCGCGGGGTCGTCAAGCGCACGACCGAGCAACCCGAGCGCGCGAACCGGCTGCTCAAGGGTTTGCGGGACGGCAAGCATCAACTGGTCGAGCCGATCACATTCGGGCAGGGACCGCGCGCGCGGATTCACAGTCCGGAATATCTCACCTTCCTCTCTGAGGCCTGGGACGCCTGGAGTGCGCTCGGCGATTCTGGCCCGGAGATGATCGGCAACATCCATCCCGTGCGCCATGCCGCGACCTATCCGACGCACATCGTCGGCAAGCTCGGCTGGCACACCGCCGATACCGCCGCGCCGATCGGGCCCGGCACCTGGGCTGCGGCCTGCGCGGCGACGGATGTTGCGACCACGGCAGCGCAGCTCGTGATGGACGGTGAGACTGCTGCCTACGCGCTCTGCCGTCCGCCCGGCCATCACGCCTATCGCGACATGGCCGGCGGCTTCTGCTTCCTCAACAACAGCGCGATCGCTGCCGCGCATCTTCGGCTCAGGCATGAGCGCGTCGTGATCCTCGACGTCGACGTGCATCACGGCAACGGCACGCAGGGCATCTTCTATACGCGGCCCGACGTCTACACCATCTCGATCCACGCCGATCCGGTCGCGTACTATCCGTTCGTGTGGGGCTATGCCCATGAGCGCGGCGAGGGCGAGGGGCTCGGCACCAATCTCAACATCCCGCTGCCGATCGGCACGGGCGATGACGGCTACATGCAGGCGCTCGCGCGCGCCAAGACCGCAATCGACGCATTCGCGCCCGGCGCGCTCGTCGTGGCGCTCGGCCTCGATGCCTCCGAGCACGATCCGCTGAAGGGGCTCCGCGTCACCACGCCGGGCTTCCGCCGTATCGGTCAGGCGATCGCGCGCATGGGACTGCCGACCGTGTTCGTGCAGGAAGGCGGCTATCTCTCGGATATCCTCGGCGCCAACCTGACGTCGGTGCTCGCGGGCTTTGAAGAGGCGCGGTGATCCGGCGCCGCCGGCGCTAAAGCGCGATGAGGTTGATCTAGTCCTTGAACAGGATCTTCTCCAGCAGGTCGATCCGCTTGATGCGAATCACGCTGCCGTCAATGGCGATGATGCGGCGGTTCTGGAAGCGTTTCAGCATCATGGTCACCCATTGCCGGGTTGAGCCGACCATGGCTGCGATCTGGTCATGGGTGATCTTGCGGTCGATGACGATCGTATCGCCGTCGGGATTGCCGTGGAGCTCCGACAGGTTGAGCAGAAGCTGGGCCAGCCGCTCGATCACCGATCGCGTTCCCAGCATCTGCGCCATCGAGGAATAGCACTTGCCCTTTGCGATCAGCCCGTCGATCAGCGCCAACGCGAAGGTCGGCATATCCGTGAGCAGCTTCGCCAGCGCCGCGCCCGACAGGACCGTGATCTCGCAGGTCTCGATGGCGATGCCGGACCACATATGGATGCCGCCGCCGGAGATCTCTGGGCCGCCGATGAAATGCCCCGGCGTCCAGTAGGCCAGCGTGATCTCGCGTCCCGACGGCGCCGTGTAGTAGACGCGCACCTGACCGCGCCGGATAATGAAGATGCCGTCATGCCCCTCGCCCTGGCCGAAGACCATGGCGCCCTGCGGCACGACGACAGTGCGGCCGGCCGCCTGGACCCGCGCCTTCTGTGTAGCCGACAGGCGGTCGAGAAAATGCGCGCCGACGTTCAGGCCGTCGACCGTCTCGCTCATGAACAATGCCGAAGCATTTGTCGTGGCCCGCAGGGCGCGCGCGGTTCCGATGTCCTCCGCATGGCGCCAGTCGAGCCCGAGGGCCGGAAGCCTTCGGCCTCGCGACGTCGTCGCCGCCTCTTTGAGTGTCGTCATCGCTGTCCGTCTGCGCTCGGCATTCGCAACTAGGTAAGTGCGATGCGGGTGGAATGTCCATCTCTTTGAAGGCGTCCACGTGCACTTAGCAAAGCTCTTGCGCCAGGCGCGTGCCGTTGAAACGATTTCATCTGTCGACGGCTTGCTCCCGAGAAAAATCATTCGATGTCAGGCGTTCGAAACGACGACGAAATTGCCACACGGGCTGTCGCGAGTGCGCGACGCAAGTAATTGCTTCAACGCGAACGAGCGAAATCCAATAGTTGCCGGCGAGTCATTTCGTGCCGGTGCGGGCAGCCCGGCCATTGCGAGCGAGGACCGTTGCATGATCTCTTTTGGCCCCGTGAGGGGAAGCGTCGCCGCCGTCGTCGTCACGATGGCTCTCGTCGGGTCGTCGCGTGCCGAGACCATCAGGGTTGCAGTCGGGACGCAGGACACCACGATCAATTGCGCGACCGGTGGCTTGCTGATCCGCGAGCTCAAGCTCCTGGAGAAATTTTTGCCGCATGACGGCAAGTACAAGGATGTCACTTACGACATTCAGTGGAAGAACTTTACCAGCGGCGCGCCGCTGACCAACGAGATGGTCGCAGGCAAGCTCGATTTCGGCGCGATGGCAGATTTTCCGGGATCGCTGAACGGCGTCGCCTTCCAGAAGGCCGGGCGCCGCAGCCTCTTCATCAGCGTACTGTCGGGAAGCACCAAGGGCAGCGGCAACGGCATCGTGGTCCCGGCGAATTCGCCGGCGCAGTCGCTCGACGATCTCAAGGGCAAGACGATTTCCGTTCCCTTTGCCTCGACCTCCCACGGCATGCTGTTGCGTGCGATCGAGGCCAAGGGCTGGAATCCCGAGACCGACGTCAACATCATCACACAGGCGCCGGAAGTCGCCGGACCGGCCTTGCAGGCCGGCAAGATCGAGGCGCATGCGGATTTCGTCCCGTTTGCCGAGCTGTTTCCCTGGCGCGGCTTTGCCCGCAAGATATTCGACGGCGCGCAGGCCAACGCCCCGACGTTCCATGGCGCGCTGGTCGACGCCGACTATGCCGAAAAACATCCGGAAGTCGTGGTCGCCTACTTGCGCGCGGCGATTGAAGCGGATCGCCTGATCGCCGAGGAGCCGGAGACATACAGCGAGCTGATCGCCAAGGTCACCGGCATCGAGGCCGAGGTCGACTATCTCTTTCATGGCCCGCTCGGGCTCCAGACCCGCGACGTCACCTGGAAGCCCGAATATCGCCAGGCGGTCGCGACCTCGATCAAGACCTTGAAGCTCCTCAAGCGCGCCGACAGCGATCTCGACATCAACCAGTTTGTCACCGACAGGTTCATCCGTGCCGCGCTCGCGCAAGTCGGGCGTGACTATGATGCCGAGCTGAAGAACTATGCGCAGCTTCCGTTGAAGGCGAAGGATGCGACGACCGGCGCGGAGATCGCCGACTTCAGCCGCGTCGCGCAGATCTGGGTCAAGGGCGAGCCGCATGTCCGCCACTATGCCTCGCCCGAGAGCGCACTGAAGGCGCTCGCGGGCCTCGAGAAGGACGGCAAGGCCATCCGCGTCGTCTATGCGCAGGATCGTGAAAGCGGCATCAAGCTGTTCGCGAACCAGGCCTGGTTCGTCCGGTCGGCGAATGGCGAGTTGAGCGCCTTCCTGCTGAAGGACGCCGCCGAGCGTTGGTCGAAGCAGCATGGTGGCGAGGTCGTCGACTTCAACGCCGCGCGCGAGCCCCTCGTTGCGAGCCGGTGAACGATGCCAACCGTCTCAGCAACCGGTGGCTTGGCGCGTGCCCGATGGTTGATCCGCGGCTTCTCCATCCTGGCCTGCATCGCCCTCTGGCAGCTCGCCGCGACGCTGCATGTCAATCTGGGAGTCGTCACGTTCCGCAACGTGCCGCCGCCGACCGAGGTCGTCCAGTCCGCCGTCGTGCTGTTGAAGTCGCCGAAGCTGGCCGCGCATATCTCGAGCAGCCTGTGGCGCGTGCTCGCCGGATATGGCGCGGCGGCCGTTGTCGGCGTGGTGTTCGGCTTTGCGATCGGCCGGTCGCGTGCCGCGAGTGATTTGCTGCTGCCGCCGCTCGAATTGCTGCGGCCGATTCCGGCCGTGGCCTGGATCCCGCTCTCGATCCTGATCTTCCCGTCCTCGGAATTGTCGATGATCTTCATCACCTTCATCGGCGCCTTGTTTCCGATCGTGCTCAATACGGTCCATGGCGTCGGCAATGTCGATCGCCGGCTGGTTGCCTCCGCACGCAGCCTCGGCGCTTCAGGCGTCTCCATCCTGCGCGAGGTGGTGCTGCCGGACGCCGCGCCCAGCATCGTGACGGGGCTTGCCATCGGCATGGGGACCTCATGGTTCTGTCTGGTCACGGCGGAAATGATCTCCGGCCAGTTCGGCATCGGCTATTACACCTGGGAGGCCTATACGCTGCAAAACTATGCCGACATCATCGTCGGCATGCTGATCATTGGCCTGCTCGGCATGGGCAGCAGCTGGCTGCTCACGACAGCCGGCCGGCTGCTGATGCCCTGGCGCAACCCGTCGGTCGCGCGATGAACATCCGCGTCTCCGATATTCCGGTGCGCGGCGTCGGCCGCATCGACATTGCCGGTGTCTCGATCTGGCTCGGCGAAGGTGCTGACGCTTTCGAGGCGGTGGACCGCCTGAACTTTACCATCGCGCCGGGCGAATTGGTCTGCGTGCTCGGTCCTTCCGGCTGCGGCAAGTCAACCCTGCTCGGTGCGTTGGCCGGACACCTGAAGATCACGGCGGGCGAGCTTGCCCTGGACGGGCAGCCGATCCGCGGCCCGAGCCCGGACCGCGGCATGGTGTTCCAGCAGCACACGCTGTTTCCGTGGAAACGGGTGCAGGACAACGTTGCTTTCGGCCCGAAGATGCGCGGGGTCGGCAAGGTGGAGCGGCGGCGCGCCGCCGACGAGATCCTGAAGCTGGTCGGATTGTCGGGGTTCGAGCGGTTCTATCCCTCGCAACTGTCCGGCGGCATGCAGCAGCGGGTCGAGATTGCACGTGTCCTGATCAACCAGCCGCGCGTGCTGTTGATGGACGAGCCCTTCAGCGCACTCGATGCGCAGACGCGCAGCCTGATGCAGGAGGTCCTGCTCGACATCTGGAGCAAGATCCCGACCACGACGGTGTTCGTGACCCATGACATCGACGAGGCGCTGTTCCTGGCGGACCGGATCGTGGTGATGAGCGCGAGGCCCGGGCGGGTGATCGAGGATTTCGTCCTGCCATTCGCGCGGCCGCGCAGCCACGATCTCGTGACCGAGCCCGATTTCGTGCGCCTGAAACGCCACGTCATGCAGCTTCTGCGGCGCCCTGAGGGTACCGAGCCGCTGGCGCGCCTCAGTCCGCTCGGTGTGTAGCTCTCAAAATACCCCGCTCGCCGGCGGGGGTGCCGTGCCTTTTCGATCCAGTTGAGCTATTCTTCAAAAAACTGTGAAACGCGTCCAGTCCGAGGTGGAGTTTTGGCTCTCAAAGTTTGTGGTTGAGGGCATATTCTCTTCGACGGAGTGGGCAGTCGAACGGAAGCAGCATGCTGGAGACGGAGCCGGGCGCGGCGACGGAAACGGATTTGAAAGGCTGGCTTGAGGGCGCGGGGCTCGGCCAATACACCGAACTTTTTGCACAGCATCGGCTCGACCTCGACGTCATGCCCGACCTGACGGAGGCCGATCTCGCGGAGCTCGGCCTGCCGCTCGGCGATCGCAAGCGGCTGCGCCGTGCGATGGCGACGCTGCTTTCGCCCGAACCGGCCGGGCCCTCGCCAGCCCCGCAAGCAACGGCGCGAGCCGAGGTCGGCGCCGAGCGGCGGCAGCTCACCACCATGTTTTGCGACATGGTGGATTCGACCCCGCTCTCGGCCCGGTTCGACCCCGAAGACGTACGCGACATGATCGCGAGCTTCCGCGAGACCTGCGTCCGCGTGGTCAAGCATTATGAGGGTTTTGCTGCCCGCTTCGTCGGCGACGGCATCCTGGTCTATTTCGGCTATCCGACCGCGCATGAGGACGACGCCGAGCGCGCGGTGCGCGCCGGGCTCGAGATCGTGCGGGTGCTATCGACGGCCCGCGCGGTCGAGCCGCGCGGTGCGCTGAGCCACGCGCCGGCGGTGCGCATCGGCATCGCCACCGGTCTCGTCGTGGTCGGCGATCTCGTCGGTCAGGGCACCGAGGAGCGCGATTCCGCAGTCGGCGAAACCGTCAATCTCGCCGCGCGGCTCCAGGGGCTGGCGCCGCCGAACGGAGTGGTCATCTCTGCTTCCACTCAGTCGCTGCTGAAGGGCAAGTTCGACTACCGCAATCTCGGCATCCAGGCCCTCAAGGGTCTTTCCGAGAAGGTCCAGGCCTGGCACGTGGTGCGGCCCTCGCGGGTGGAGACGCGCTTCGCCGCCTCCATGGGCACGCGACTGACGCCGCGCGTCAATCGCGAGGAGGAGGTCTCGCTGCTGACGGGGCGCTGGCAGCAGGCGAGGCAGGGCGACGGACAGGTCGTGGTGCTGTTCGGCGAGCCCGGGATCGGCAAGTCCCGCATCGTCCAGGAGATATTCGGAACCATCGCGGGTGAGCGGCACAGGCAGATCTCGTTGCAGTGCTCTCCGTACTATACCTCGACCGCGTTCCATCCGTTCAGCGCGCAGCTCAAATTCGTGCTCGGGCTCGACCGCGAGGACGCGACTGCGATGTCGCTCTCGAATCTCGAAGCCGCCGTGGCCGTCGCTGGAAGCGAGGTCGCGCAGGTGACCCCGCTGCTCGCTGCGCTGCTGTCGATCCCGACGGGCGACCGCTACCCGCCGCTCGACCTGTCGCCGCAGCAGCAGAAGGACGCGACGGTGTCCGCCATCGTCAACCATCTGCTTGGGCTTGCGCGCGAGCAGCCGCTCGTCATCGCCTTCGAGGACCTGCACTGGATCGATCCGACCTCGCGCGAGGTCATCGATCTCCTGGTCGACAAGGTGCATGGCCAGCCGATCCTCGTCGTCATCACCGCGCGGTCGGAGTTTCAGCCGAGCTGGAATGCGCATTCGCACATCACGACGCTGGTGTTGAACCGGCTGAGCCGGCAATTGCGCACGACCCTGGTCGAGCGCGTTGCAGGGCGGGAGCTTCCCAAGGAGGTCGTCGAGGAGATCATCGTCAAGACCGACGGCGTGCCGCTGTTCCTGGAGGAATTGACCAAGACCGTCCTCGAATCCAACCTGCTGACCGAACGACACGGCCGCTACGTGCTGTCCGGCGAGTGGCGGCAGCTCGCGATCCCGGCGACGCTGACGGACTCGCTGATGGCGCGCCTCGACCGCATGGGCCCGTTCAAGAAGATCGCGCAGATCGGCGCCACCATCGGCCGCGAGTTCTCCTACGAGACGCTTCACGCCGTCGCCAACACGCCCGCCGACCAGATCGAGGCGGCGCTCGATCATCTGGAGGAGGCCGGCCTGATCGTGCGTCGCGGTCACCCGCCGGATGCGCTCTACGCATTCAGGCACGTGATGATCCAGAACGCGGCGCATGCCAGCCTGTTGCACAGCGAGCGGCGCAAGCTGCATTCGCGGATCGCCCAGGTGCTCGCCGAGATGTACCCGGAGAAGACCGCGCGCGAGCCCGAGCTTCTCGCCCACCATCTGACCGAATCCGGCCAGAGCGAAGGCGCCGCGAGCTTCTGGCTCAAGGCGGGCGAGCAGGCCGCGAAGACCGGCGGCAATCTGGAGGCAATCGGGCATCTGCGCCGCGGCTTGAGCGTCGTCCAGGCCAATGCGCGCATGCAGGGTGCGGGCGAGATCGAGCTCGAGCTGCGCATCGCGCTCGGCAACGCGCTGATCGCGGCCAAGGGCTATGCGGTGCAGGAGGTCGAGGAAAACTACATCCGCGCCCTCGAGCTCGGCCAGCAGCTCGATGACGAGCAGAAGACGTTTGCGGCGACGCGCGGGCTCTGGGTCTGCCATTTCATCCGCGCGGATCTGACGCGCGCGCACGATCTCAGCGTCGAGCTGTTGAAGTTTGCCAAGCGCCAGCGGCTGAACGAGCGGGCGCAGCCCGCGCAGCAGACCGGCTATCTCATGGAGGCCCATCGCGCAATCGCGATGACCATGCTCTATCGCGGGCGTTTTGCGGCGGCTCAGCATCATCTGCGCCGCTGCGTCAATCTCTACAATGCGGATCTGCACGCCGACCTGGTGGTGCGGCACGGCACCGATCCCGGCGTCGTGTCGCTGTCCTATCTCGGCTATCTCCTATGGTTCCTCGGCCAGCCCGATGTAGCGCGCCAGCACAGCGAACAGGCGATCGCCAACGCCGAGAAGATCCGTCATCCCTTCACGCTCGCCTTCGCGCTGGTGTTCGGCGCCTATCTCTGCCAGCACCTATGCGACGTCGAAGGCACGCGCGATCACGCCAACCGCGCCATGATCATCGCCACCGAGCACAATTTCCTGCACTGGAAGCAGCAGGCTGCGATCCTACGAGGCTGGGCGCTGACGCAGCTTGGCGACGTCGACGATGGATTGAGCCAGATGCGCGTCGGCCTCGACGAATACGAGGCGATGGATTCCTGGCTCGCCGGCTGCTGGTTCAGGTGCTTGTTGGCCGAGGCCTATGCGAAGGCCGGCTTCCGCGAGGCGGCTCTGCGCGCGCTCGACGGCGCGCTTGCAACCGCACGGCGCACTGGCGATCACTTCTACCTCGCCGAAGTCTATCGGTTGCAGGGCGAGATCACGCTCACCGAGGGCGGGCCGACCTCGGCCCATGAGGCCGAAGGTCTCTATGAGTGCTCGCTCGACGTCGCCCGCAAGCAGGGTGCACTATCCTGGGAGCTGAGGACCGCAATCAGCCTGGCGCC
>NZ_JBANBA010000113.1:0-31412 GCF_059803475.1 Bradyrhizobium sp. UFLA05-89
CCAGAGCCCGATCAATTGGCCGGCCGCCCGCCCCGCGATCCCACCCGCCCAGACCAGCTCGAAGGGCGAGAACAGGCGCCAGCGCTCGTCGCCCCGGAGGATGCTGCGGACAATGATCTGACCGGCCATGGCCGAGGTATTCATGCCTTGGCGGCCGAAGCCGCTTGCCACCCACAGGCCTTTGCGGAGCTGCCCGATCTGCGGCATGCCGTGCACGGTCTGGCCGGTTGCCCCGCCAAACATCTCGGCGATCTCGACCTCGCCGAGATCAGGAAAGATCGTGCGGATCCGGCGCTTGATGGCGCCGGCGAAGCGTTGCGGACTCGCGGCCCATGTCGTTTCCGGACTTTCCCACATCAAGCGGTCGCCATCGACGACGCGGAAATGATCGATGCCGTCGGTATCCATCACCGATCCCTTGAAGGCGAGGATTTCGGAGAGGCGCTCGCCGAGCGGTGCGGTGATTCCGGCATAGCGCCAGACCGGCAGCAGCGTGTCTGACAGGCGCTTCAGCGGCGCGCCGAGATGGATGTTGCCAGCGAGCACGATATGCGTGGCGCGCAGGCGCGCCGACGGCGTCACGATGCGCTTGCGGATGCCGGAATGATCGATGCTGACGACCGGCGTTTCCTCGAAGATGCGCGCGCCGGCCCGCCGCGCCAAGGCCGCGAGCCCGTGGACATATTTTCGACCATCGACCTGGAACGCCCTCGGATAATAGACACCGTGGAAATAGCGGTCGGTGCTGAGCACCGCGCGCACGCGGTTAGCCTGCCAGCCCTCGGCCTCGGTGTCGAAATCCTCGTTCAGCATCTGGAGCCGGCTGATCAGCCGGTCGCCGGCATCGACATTGGAGACCTCGAGCACGCCGCCGGTCACGCCGATCCCTGGCATCGCCGCTTCGGTGGCGTTGGCGCGCACGAACTCGGCGCCCTCCTTCGACAGCGCCCAGAGCTCGCGCGCGTCCTCGAAACCAACGCGCTCGATCAGGTCGGCGAGCGGCAGCGCAAAACCCGGCATCACGGTGCCGAGCTGGTTGCCGGAGGCGTTCCAGCCGACATGCCGCCCCTCCAGCACCGCCACGCTGGCCCCGAGCCGAGCCGCCTCCAGTGCGACCGTGAGCCCGGCGAGCCCCGCGCCGATGACGCAGATATCGGCGTCGAGATCGAACGTCAGCCGCTCGCGAAAGCCGGCTTCTTGCTGGGACATGCTTGTGTAAGTCTCGCTCATGTCGTTTTCTTAAGGCACCGGTCAGGCGCTTGTCACCTTGTCCTGAACCATTGCCTGTAGATTAAATAAGACCGAAATGATTCGAGAATGCCATGCGCCGTTTGATGCTGCTGCGTCACGCCAAGACCGAGACTGACGCACCGAGCGGCCGTGACCAGGACCGCCGCCTCGACGACCGCGGCCATCGGGATGCAGCCCATATGGGCGACTGGATTGCCCATCATCCGCCGTTCCCCAATACCGTGCTGGTGTCACCGGCCGTCCGGGCCAGGCAGACCTGGGACGTCGCCTGGGAGAGCATGAAAAACCGTGTCGCGGAGCCCCAGGTCGAATTGCTGCCGGAACTCTATGGCGCCGACCCTGCACAACTCCTGGAAACCATTCGCACCGCAACCATTCCCGCCTCGCCGAAAAACCTGATGCTGGTCGGTCACAATCCCGGCATGCATGAAGTTGCGTTGATGCTGATGGGCAGCGGCGGCGACGAGGCCGGCCGCAAGGCGCTCGCCCACAACCTGCCGACGGCGGGGCTTGCGGTCTTCGACTTTGACGTCAAGGATTGGGGTGACGTAGCGTACCGCCGCGGGAAGCTGGTGCTGTTCGTCAGCCCCAAGTTGCTGAAGCAGGCTTAGGGGCGACAGGGCGCCGTCCCGGGTCGTTGAAAGACAGGGAGGCGCAGATGTTCAAGTCCATTCTCGTGCCCATCGATCTCGCCGACACCGACCTCGCAAAACCTGCGATCGCGACGGCTGCCACGCTGTCGCAGACCTGGAACGGCACGGTGCGCCTACTCAACGTGCTGCCGATGACGCCGGTGATGCTGGCCGAATACGTGCCGGCCGATTTCGACGAGCAGCAGCGCCAGACCTCCGAGGAAGCACTCGCCATCGTCGCACGCGAGTCCGGCATCGACGCCCCGCGTATCTCCAGCGTGGTACGCCAGGGCGGTATCTATCACGAGATCCTGGAGGAAGCGGCGCACATGAAGGCCGACCTCATCGTCATGACTTCGCACCGTCCGGCGATGCGGACCTATTTCCTTGGCTCAAATGCCGGGCACGTCGTGCGTTACGCCAAATGCTCGGTGCTGGTGGTCCGGCACTAGCTTCTGCTCAGATAAACACCTCGGAGCAATTGCATGCGGGACTGGTGGCGCAAATGGAGTTACGAAGTCCCGCTCGCGATCGGCGATGCGCTCTGGGAGGTGCTGGTCGTGCAATTGGCCGCGGCTCTGGACAGGCTGACAGTGCGGCAGGTGATCGCCTTTATCCCCGTCGTCATTCTGGTTCTGGCCTACTACCACAGGATCCCGATCCCGCCCGAGCTGATGCTGGTCGGCGATCTCCTCGCTTATCTCGACGTCTTCTCGGTGCTGTTCCTGCTTGGCGTGCTGAGCCGAGTCACGACGATCCTGTTCGTCGTCAAGCAGGCGTCAGCACGGATCGCGGCACTCGTCGACAAGGTCGCCACGCACATGCGACGTCTCGACCGTCGACACCGGCGCGCACACGGCGCCTCAACGAGGCCACGCCGCAAGCCCGACCGTTCCGAGGACGATCGAGCTTTTGGCGGAGCATGGGGACGGGCCGCAGTCGCCTGACCCCGCAGTTGGTTACAGGTAGCGCGCCAGCTCGGCTTTCACCTGCCCGTAAACCGCATCCTCGATCTGCGAGCGCGTGATCCCGATGTCGCGCAACGCGCGGTCGTCGAGTTCGTTCAGCGTCTTGACGGCGGCGCGACGCTCCAGGAAGTCGAGCAGCGCAGCGGCGCCGTTGACGAGGGAGCGGAAGAATCCGCGTGACGAGGGTGGGCTCAGAGGCTGCCCGGCAGTTTGCGAGATGGTGGTCATGTTTCTTCTCCGGCAATCGTCCCGTGCGGCGAAAGCGATGCCGCTGGCACAGACGCCGGTCGGCGCCTGCTCCTTCATTGCCCTCGGATTGCTCGCGCAGCCGGGGTTCAATCGCGGGACTTGATGGAACCAAAATGCTCCAGTACAATTCTCGGTGCAAGTGAAACATTGCTCTCGGTGCAATAATGTCGAAGTTCGAGTACGTGAAGCTGGCCGACGCCGTTGCCGCCGACATCACTAACGGGACGTTAAAGCCGGGCGACCGCCTGCCGCCGCAGCGCAATTTCGCCTATGAGCGTGGCATTGCGGTCTCGACCGCTAGCCGTGTTTATACGGAGCTGCTGCGTCGCGGGCTCGTCGTCGGCGAGGTCGGCCGCGGCACGTTCATCTCCGGCGAGGCGCGGCGCGGCGTCGCAGCTCCCGCCGAGCCGCGCGGCGCGCGGATCGACTTCGAGTTCAACTATCCGTTGCTGCCGCAGCAATCGGCGATGATCGCAAAGAGCCTCGCCGGTCTCGAGCGCCCCGAGGCGCTCGAGGTCGCGCTGCGGCCTGCGACCAGCACCGGCACGCAGGCAGCTCGGAGCATTTCCGCATCATACCTCGCACGCAAGGGCTGGGCGCCGAACGCCGACCATCTCGTCTTCACCTCGAACGGACGGCAATGCATTGCCGCCGCGCTTGCCGCACTCGTGCCTGCGGGCGGACGCTGCGGCGTCGAGGCGCTGACCTATCCCTTCATCAAGGGCATCGCCGCACGCCTCGGCATCACGCTGGTGCCGCTCGCGATGGACGAGCACGGCGTGCGTCCGGACGCGATCCAGAAAGCGCATCGCGAGGCGAATCTTGCCGCGCTCTATCTGCAGCCGACGATGCAGAACCCGCTCGGCATCACCATGCCGCTCGGCCGCCGCAACGACGTGCTGCGCGCCGCCGAGAAGCTCGACCTGCCAATCATCGAGGACACCGTCTACAGCTTCCTCGCCGACGAGGTGCCGCTCGCCGCGCTCGCGCCGGACCGTTGCCTCGTGCTCGACAGCCTGTCGAAGAAGGTCGCGCCGGGGCTCGCGCTCGGCTTCATCGTCGCCCCCCCGCATTTGCGTGAAAGCGTGCTGGCCTCGGTGCGCTCGGGCGGCTGGACCGCATCCGGCTATGCCTTCGCGGCCGGGCAGCGGCTGATGGCCGACGGCACCGCGGCCGAATTGTCGCGCCTCAAACGCATCGATGCGGGCAAACGCCAGCACCTGGCGGCGCAGCGCCTCGCCGGCTTCGATATCCAGGCCGATCCGAAGGCCTATCATCTGTGGCTGTCGCTGCCGTCGCATTGGCGCTCGCAGACGCTGGTCGCCGCGGCCGGCCGCCGCGACATCGCGCTGACGCCGTCCACAACGTTCGCGATTGCCAACGGGCATGCCCCCAACGCCGTCCGCCTGGCGCTTGGCGCACCAAGTTTCGAGCAGCTCGACGCGGGCCTGCGCACGCTCTCGGCGATGCTGCGCTCGAAGGAAGAGGACTTTGATTCGACGGAGTAGCGCGCCGGCCCCTCACGTCACCGGCCACTCCGCAATGAACCCCTTCGCCTTGTACGGTTCGATCTTGTCCCATTCATGCAGGACGCGGCGGCGCAACTCGGCATCGGTGTGCCAGAGCCCGCGCGGCGTCGAAAACCCGTCGACCGTCAGAAGCATTTTCGTCACCTCCGGCCAGTGCCGATGCAGCGTCATGGGATAGCGACGCGCCGTCCAGGTGTTGCCGAGGCAGATCACGCTGCGAATATTTTGCAGCCCGAGCGCAGCATCGATGACCGGCAGCGAGAAGACGACGTTCTCCCCCGTATTCATCGCCCGGTGCTCTTCGAGGATGCGGCCCGCCGGAATGCCGGCTTCGACCATCGCGGCCTTGATGAGCTTGCACTCGGATTGCTCCGAGCCCGGCGTCACTCCTCCGCTGACGATCGACCAGCGGAAATAGCCGTCGCGCCAAAGCCGGGCCGCGGTGCCGGCGCGCAGCGCGACGTCCTCGCGGGTGCCGAACAGGAACAGCAGGTCGGCCCGCCGAAGCGGCGTCTCGATCAGATGCGTGGCATTGATGGCGGCGATTTCGTCTGCCGTCGGCATTCGCGTGCTGCGGTCCATGACGATGAGGATGCGACACGGGCCCGATTCCGCGAAGTCACGTTTGATGACCGGCGATTGCAGCCGCCGCTACGGCAGCAGAGCCTGCGGTAGCCCGTCAAAGCTGTAGCTGCGCGGCTGGTTGCGGCGGATGAAGCCGCCGATCTGCCAGGTGAACAGCGCAGCGAAGCCGATGATGAACAGCGCGCCCGTCCATTCGCCGGTCGCGATCGCGCGGATGAGAAGCCCGGCCATCGCCACCGCCAGCATCGCCAGAAGCGCGAGCGCCGCCGTGTAGGCGGTGCGCCCGAGGCCCGCGGTCAGCTTGGCGCGGCTACCCGCTTTTGCCATGTGCGCGTGCAGCGCGACGATGAAATCGCGAAAGCCGTGATCCTGCGCCGCCATCAGCGCCGCGGTCTGCCAGGTCGTCGACAGGATCGCGATGCGGCCGCCATCTGCATGGCGGAGATCGGCGCGAAACCGGTGCTGCTGCATCGAGACGGGTCGGTACGACAGCCGGATCGCCGAGATCTCGCCATAGCGCCACAGGCCGGAGCGGCCGGCGATCTGCCACGACAGGCCCTCATCCGTCAGCTCGAAGCGGTGCGCCGAGCCGATCAGCGACGCCTTGTAGGCGTAGCTCGTGACTTGCTCGCTCACGACTTGCGCGACGGCCTGTAGCTCGGACATCTCGTCGACCTTTATCAACTCTGCGCTCGGCCTGATCGGCTTGCACGCCCCCCTCGCCCATTCTACAAACCAGGCATGGCTGAGACGATCTTTTTTCCCCGTCACCTGATTCTCGGCGGCGCGATGATCTCGGGCGTGCTGCTCGCGCTCGCGGTGCATATGCTGGGCGCGCGCTACGGGCTCGACCTCGGCGGGCTCTGGCGCTCGGACACGCATGAGTTCATGCCCGCGGGTGCGGCGATCGCGTGGTGGCTGATCGCCACCGTCGGCTTTTTGGGCGGCTACTTCACCGCGACACTGATGCAGAGCGCCGTTTCGGGCCAGATCCCGCAAAGGATGCGGCAGTTCCTGATCGCGGTCGGCGTGCTCTTGCTCGCCGGCGCCGGACAGGCGGCCTCCGCACCCAGCCCGATCCCGACCATCTCCGGCGTGCTTGCAGGCCTTGCCGCACTGTGCCTCGGCGCAGTGATGGCGTTCTGCGGCGCGCATTTCGCGCTCCGCAAGGCCTGACGTTCAGGCTGAGGCACGCAGGCGGGGCTTCGCCAGCATCATCGCAACCTCGGACGCCGGCCGCGGCGCGCTGAACAGATAGCCTTGCGCCTGGGTACAGCCCTCGCGCCGCAGGAGCTCGAGCTGCGCATCGTTCTCGACGCCCTCCGCCGTGGTCGCGATCCCGAGGCTGCGCCCGAGGCCGGTGACGGCACGGACGATTGCCATGGAATCCTCGCGCGTCGAGAGCTCGGACACGAAGGAGCGGTCGATCTTGATCTTGTCGAAAGGGAAGCTGCGCAAGTAGCTGAGCGAGGAATAGCCGGTGCCGAAATCGTCGAGCGAGATCCGCACGCCCTGCGCGCGTAGTTCATGCAGGATCGCAAGCGTTGCCTCGCTGTTCTGGAGCAGCACGGATTCAGTGATCTCGAGCTCGAGGCGCCCGGCAGCAAGCCCCGAGGCGGTCAGCGCCTCGGTCACCGAAGCGACCAGGTTCGGGTTCTTGAACTGCACCGGCGACAGGTTGACGGCGACGCAGATTTCCTCGGGCCAGGTGGCCGCATCGGCGCAGGCGTTGCGCAGCACCTGCTCGCCGAGTTGCACGATCAGGCCGGTCTCTTCCGCGAGCGGAATGAAGGCGGCCGGCGAGATCAGGCCGCGCTGCGGGTGATTCCATCGGCTCAGTGCCTCGAAGGCCACGACGCGGTCCCTGGCAACGTCGCGGATCGGCTGGTAGTGGACCTCGAACTCGTTCCTGCTTAGCGCCGCCCGCAAATCCATTTCGAGCAGCCGCCGCGCCTGCGCGCGGGCATCCATGCCGGTCTCGAAGAAGCGATAGGTACCGCGGCCATCGGCCTTGGCGCGGTACAGCGCGAGGTCGGCGTTCTTCAACAGCTCGTCCGGATTGCTGCCGTCCTGTGGCGACAGCGAGATGCCGATCGACACGCCGATGATGATCTGATGGTCGGCGATCTCATAGGGCGCGGAAATCACCTCGACCAGGCGTCCGGCGAGCGCGGTCGTCGCCGCCTCCTCCTTACCGAGCTGGACCACGGCGAACTCGTCACCGCCGAGCCGCGCCACGGTGTCTCTCTCGCCGGCGCAGGCAGCTAACCTGCGGCCGACCTCCTTGAGCAGCGCGTCACCGATCGGATGCCCGAGTGAATCGTTGATGTCCTTGAAGTGATCGAGGTCGAGACAAAGCACCGCGAGCTGGTCGCCGGGCCTGGCGAGGCGCAGGCCCTGCTCGAGCTGCTCGTGGAACAGCACGCGGTTCGGCAGATTGGTCAGCGCGTCGTGGCGCGCCATGTGGGAGATCTTCTCCTGCGCCGCCAGCCATTCGGTGATATCCTCGAAGGTCGCGACCCAGCCGCCGCCCTGCATCGGCTGGTTGACGACGCGGATCGAGCGGCCAAAGCGATTGACGATCATGGTGGTGCTGCGGCTTTCGCGGGCGTCGGCGACCAGCCGGCCGAAAAACTCCTGCGGGTTGCCCTCCCACTTGCCCATCGCCCTCTGTTCCACGAGGACCTCGAGCAGCGTACGCCCGATCAACGTCATGCCGGTCCGGCCCATCATCGAGGCATAATGCTCGTTGAATAGCAGGATCCTGCCGTCCCCGTCGAACATGCACAGCCCCTGCGACATGTTCTCGAGCGCGGTGTCGAGCACGACCTGCTGGCGCCCCAATTGGCCCTTGGCGCGGCGATCGAGGATCGCGGCGACGAGTGCGATGGCGATGATGGCGGCCGCGGCGCTCGCGGTGAGCAAGGAGAGCGTCGCCGGCGCAATCGACAACCCGCTGGTGGCGAGCGTCGGATCCGGCGTCAGCTCGACGGCGCCCATCGCCGTGAAGTGATGCGAGACGATGGCGAGCGTGAGCAAGCCGGTGGCGCTCAGAGCATGCGAGAGGTCATCGCGCCGCGCCGCGACATAGATGGCAGCCGCGCCGAACACGATTCCGAACAGAATCGAGGCGGTCACCGTGCCGCTCACCCAGCCGACGTGCGCGGGCATCTCCAGCGCCGCCATGCCAGTATAGTGCATGGCCGCGACGCCGCCGCCGACGATGGCACCGCCGAGAAGTATCCATGGCGTGCGCGTCGATGACGCCGCGATGCTCAGGCCCACGAAGGTCACGGAGATCGCGAAGATCAGCGACAGGACCGTCACGGGAATGTTGTAGGCCGCACCGGCGCCCGGCCCGTAGGCCAGCATCGCGATGAAATGCGTTGCCCAGATGCCGCAACCGCTGACGATGGCGTCGAGCGCAAGCCAGACCAGACGCGCAGAGCCCTGTGTGGCGCGCGCCCGATGAAACAGGCTGATCGCCGCCGCGCTGGCGAGCAAGCAGACCGCGCCGCCCAGCGCGACCAGGCCCCAGTCATGCTGATCCGTCAGACAGTAAAGAACTTGGTACATATCGCAGGTCCATTTTCGGCACCTGCATTAAAGAGACGAGAGATGGACAGTCGGTAACCGGCTACATGCCGGTTCGGCTCATGGTGAACGAAAGCTGTGAGCGCAGGCAGCATACTCAGGGTTAACCATCGGCTGCCGCGCTATGCCATATCGCCGTCGCGGCCAGCAGCAGGACAGTTGCCGCAATGATCAGCGAAGCGTGCAGGCCGGTCATGAAGTTCCCCGCAACCAGTGAGCCGAACAGCGCAACGCCGAGCACGCTGCCGGTCTGCCGGGTCGCATTGAGCACGCCGGCCGCGATGCCCGAGCGGGCCTTCTCAACGCTGCCGAGCAGCGTCGAGGTCAGGGGTGGCACCAAAAGGCCGAGGCCGCCGCTGATCGCGATCATCTGCACGGCGATCGCCCAATAGCTGGTGTCGGGAGTCATGCCGAGCATGCCGAGGCAGCCCAGCGCCGAGACGCCCGCGCCCACGATCATGGTCCTGCAGGCTCCGATGCGCTCGGAAATGCGCGGCGCCAGCAGATTCACCGGCAGCACCGCGCCCATCATCGGGACGAAGGCAAGCCCGGTCCACCAGGCCGACAGTCCGTTGACCTCCTGGAAGTAGAGGCTGAGCACGAAGATCAGGCCGTAGATCGCGACGTTCACGAGCAGGCCCACGAGTGAGGTCAGCGCGAACATGCGGTTGCCAAACAGCGACAGCGGCAGCATCGGCTGCGCCGTGCGCTGCTCGCGCCAGACGAACAGCACGGCCAGGACGGCGGCCGCGACGAAGGCCGCGATCACGGCAGGATGCGACCAGCCCTTCGCGCCGCCTTCGATGATCGCGCCGGCGAGCGCGCCTAACGCGCCGATCGCCGCGCACTGGCCGGGCAGATCGATCTCGCGCGCGAGCGAGCGCGTGGTCTCATCGGTGTAGCGCCAGGTCAGCCAGAGGCCGACCAGCCCGATCGGCAGGTTGACCAGGAAGATCGCCCGCCAGCCGACCAGCGTGATCAGGCCGCCGCCGACGAACGGCCCTGCGGTTAAGGCAAGGCTGGCGCCTGCGGCCCAGACCGCGACGGCGCGGCCGCGTTGCTTCTCGTCCGGATAAGCGTGGTTGAGCAGGGCTAGCGAATTCGGCACCAAGATCGCCGCCGCCAATCCCTGGATCAGCCGCGCGCCGATCAGGACGATGGCATTCGGCGACAGCGCGCAGGCGAGCGAGGCCGCGGTGAAGAGGGCGAAACCCGCCATGAAGACGCGCTTGGCGCCGACGCGATCGCCGAGCGCGCCGGCGGTCAGGATGAAGGCGGCAAAGGCGATGGTGTAGGCGCTCACCACCCATTGCAGCTCGGCGACCCCGCCGCCAAGCGCGGTACCCATGGCATGAAGCGCGGTGTTGACGATGGTGACGTCGAGCTGCACCACGCCATAGCCAAGACTCATAGCCGCGAGTGTCAGCGAGGTGGCAAGGCGCGAGCGCTGCGTGTTTCCCGAGGACGCGTAGTCGATATTGGTATGGGCTATATTGGTCCGCATGCTGCCATCCCGATTGCAGCCCCATGCGAAGGATACAGGTCTAGCCCCAAGCATGATTCGATACAGGTCGAATTATGAATGCTGAGTTATTCGCTTGAGGAACGAATTCGCCACCTCTCGGTGTCATCGCCCGCCTTTATGCGCGCTTGCGCACTGGGGCGGGCGATCCGGTATTCCAGAGGCGGTGCGGTATACTGAGGCGCCGCGGCATACTGGATCCCCCGCCCTCGCCCTCGCGGGGATGACATCTCGCGAAAACGCCGCGCTCGACTTCTGCGGCGCTGTCGCGACGACGTGGGCCTAGCTCGCCGCGCGCAGGTTCACCTTGGTCTCGGCGATCATGGTCAGCTTCTTGTCGGTCGCCTTCTCTTCCTCCAGCGTCTTGGCGAGCACCGCCGCGCAGTCATTGCGGCCGAGCTGCTTGGCCCAGGCGATCAGGCTGCCGTAGCGGACGATCTCGTAATGCTCGGCGGCCTGCGCGGCATTGATGAGGGCCGCATCCAGCACCGCCTTGTCTGCGACCTCGCCGGCGGTGTCATTGGCTTCCTCGATGATGCCGTCGATCGCCGGGCAATCGATCGCCTTCACCTCGACGCCATGCATCTTGAACACCTCTTCCAGCCGCTTCACATGCTGCTTGGTTTCATCGAGGTGCGTCAAAAAGCCCTGCTTCAACTGCGGATCGGTCGCCTTATTTGCCATTTTCGGCAGCGCCTTGGTGAGCTGCTGCTCGGCGTAATAGATGTCCTGCAATTGATGCACGAACAGGTCGTTCATGCTCTTGATGTCCTTGGTGAACAGTCCCATCGTTCCAATCCTTGCGCTTCGGGAACAGAGCGGCGCCCGCCTGCGTGCGTACAGGCCGCCATCGCGCCGTGTTCGGTTGTTGATACGGCGCTAACCGAGACACACGAGGGACGTTCCGAAGGGATTGAAAACCTTGAGCTGGAACAAGGCGAACCGCGCTGCGGTTTGGCAAAATGCTGGCAACGATACGGCAATGTCGCGACTCGTAATCCTTAACGCGCGACAATGTGTAGGACGTATGACAAAAAGGGCTATCCCAGCGCAGAAGCTTCCGTTGTCAAGGGCTGCACAAAGCGCTGTTTTTGCCTTAAGGAACTAGGATATGCCTTGCGATCAGTGCCAACCTTCGGGCGCGATCGCACTCGATCAGCTCCCAGCTCGATTGGGTAGGCTTTATGGTTAAGTGTGCCCCGCCGGGAGGATGAATGCAGGACGTGCTGCCCGCGATGAAACGCGGCTTCAAGAGATGGATCGGCTGGCGTCGGCTCGGCATTGCCGCGAGCGTCATGATCATCGCCTTCGCGATCACCACGCTGGTGCGCACCCTCAAGGGCATCGACACCGGCGTCATCCTGACCGCGTTAACCGAGATCCCCCGCGGCAACATCGGCCTTGCGGCGCTCTGCGTCTTTTTCGCTTTCTGTACGCTGACCTTCTACGACTTCTTCGCACTGCGAACGATCGGCAAGAAGCACGTCCCCTACCGCATCGCAGCGCTGTCCAGCTTCACCTCCTATTCAATCGGCCACAACATCGGCGCGACCGTCTTCACCGGTGGGGCGATCCGCTTCCGGATCTATTCGGACTACGGGCTGAATGCGATCGACGTTGCAAAGATCTGCTTCCTCTCCGGACTCACCTTCTGGCTCGGTAACATCTTCGTGCTCTCGATCGGCATGGCGATCCACCCCGATGCCGCCTCCGCGATGGACCAGCTCCCCTCCGCGATCAACCGCCTGATCGCCTTTGGCGGCCTCGCCTCGATCACCGCTTACCTCGTATGGCTGTCGATGGGGGAGAAGCGCCGCGAGCTCGGTCAGAAGGGCTGGAAGGTGGTGCTGCCGTCGGCGCCGCTGACGCTCGTGCAGATTCTGATTGGCGTGGTCGATCTCGGCTTCTGCGCCATGGCGATGTACCTCCTGGTGCCGTCCACCCCGCCGATCGATTTCATGTCGCTCGCGGTGGTGTTCATCCTGGCGACGCTGCTGGGCTTTGCCAGCCACGCCCCCGGCAGCATCGGCGTATTCGACGCCGCCATGCTGGTAGCGCTCCCCGAATTCGGCCGCGAGCAGTTGCTCGCGACCCTCCTGGTCTTCCGCATCCTCTATTTCATGATCCCGTTCGGCCTCGCCATTTCCATCATGGGCGCGCGCGAACTCTGGATGAACGTCGTGGAGCCGTGGCAGGAGCGCCGGCGGCTGGCTGAGGCCTGCGCGCAGGCCAACCTGCCCAAGCAGGTGACGCAGATGGAGCGCGAACGGTCGCTGCGGCAGGCCAGCAAGCGCTAGACGGAGGCAAAACCCTGGACGGCAAGAGCTAAACCGGTCAGACAAACGTCGAAGGCGGGTCGAGGAAGCCTCTCTTATTTCCGCCTCAACTTTGACGTTGAAAGCGCGGGCTATGATCCGAGCCAACCTCCGCACCTTCCTCGCCGGCGCCCTGCTTGCCGGGATGTTCGGCGCTTTGCCGCCTGAACGCGCTGCCGCGCAGGACGGCAGCCTCCAGATCACCTGGGAGGTGCGCAACCGCTTCCGCCTGTTCCGGGAGGAGCGCGACTTCCTTCTCCACGTCGAGAACGCCCGCAACCGCAGCATCCTCGCCGCCGAGCAGTCGCTGGAGATGCAAAGCGAGGGCCGCGGCTGGGCCCGCAACATGGTCAATCGCCTCTGCATCGACCTCCAGGGCAGGGTCAACCAGCCCTGCACCCGCGACAACGTCAAAGAGAACTACATCACCCCGATCGACCACCCGGTGACCGTGCGCCTGACCGGCGCCGTGCCGGTCGGCGCCACCTGCGCCTGGTCGTTCGACGACGGCGACGGGCCGCAGGCCTCGACCTTCGACTGCGCCGAGCCGGTGAACCTGCGCGTCCGCTACGGCAAGCAGACGGTGGCGACCGTCGACGTCTCCTCGGGCTCCGACCCGACCCAACGCATCCAGACCGAGATCCAGGTCCGCGACATCTTCGTTGCGGGCTTAGGCGACAGCATCGCCTCCGGCGAGGGTAATCCGGACCGCCCGATCGCACTGTCCGACGACGGTTTCTGCTTCCGCTCCTATCTCGGCACCTCCGGCGGACAGTACTACCGGCCGAGCCGCGCCGGCTTCAAGGGCGGGCGAGCCTGCGAGGCGCCGGACACGCTCGCCAACTGGCAGCGCTACGGCGCACTCTGGTTCAACGCCGCCTGCCATCGCTCGCTCTACAGCTACCAGAGCCGCACCGCGCTCGCACTTGCGGTCCGCTATCCCCACATCGCCGTGACCTATCTGCCGCTCGCCTGCACCGGCGCGAGCATCAGCGACGGGCTCTTGGGCTCGCAGCGTGCGCGCGAATGCCCGCCCGGCAAGAGCGGCACCTGCCAAACCAGCGTCAATGCGCAAGTGGCCGAGTTGCGCGAGGCACTCACTGCGGCGAGGAAACGCCAGCCGGACCGCAGGCTTGACCTCGTGCTGCTCTCGATCGGCGCCAACGACGTCTATTTCTCCGGCCTCGTCGCCGACGTGATCGTGGACACCGCGACCGAACGCGCGCTGTTCACGCGCTCCGGCGTGATGGCTGGTGTCGACGATTCACGCGATGCGCTCGCGCGCGAACTGCCCAGGAATTTCGTCAAGCTGCGCGAGGCCCTGAAGCCGCTGGTCGACGGCGACCTCTCGCACGTCGTCTATGTCTCCTACGCCAATCCGGCGCTCGCGGACGGCGGCGTGCCGTGCCGTGGCGGCCGCGCCGGCTTCGACATCCATCCGGCCTTCAACGCCGATCCGCAGCGGCTCGCCCGGGTCTCGACCTATGTCGACACCGAATTCCTGCCGCAGCTCAAGGGACTCGCGACCTGCACGCAAGGCGCGCTGTGCCGCGATCCCGAATCCGATCGCATGACCTTCGTCGATACGCACCAAGGTTTGTTCGCCGACCATGGCTTCTGCGCGCATTCAGGCTCCGACCCCGAATTCGACCGCGCCTGTTTTGCCGAGAACGGCCAGAGCTTTAACCCTGACATCGTCACCGCTGCGAGCCAGCCGATGCTGTGCGGCCGCGGCGCCTCCGAATATCGCGCCTACCTGCCGCGCGCCCGCTGGATCCGCGACGCCAATGACAGCTACTTCGCCGCAATGACCTATCCGCAAGGACTGCCCGCCGCGAGCCAGCCGAACGACATTCACGACGCCGCCTGGGGCGTGCTCTCCGCCGTCTATGGCGGCGCGGTGCATCCGTCCGCAGAGGGCCACGCCGCGATGGCGGATGCGGCCCTGCCTGCCGCAAGCACCGTGCTCGGCCTCGACGCCGTGCCTCCCGGCTTCACCCGCGGCTTGCTGGCGCCGTTGCTGCCAGGCCTGCAGCGGTAGGCGCACTGCAAGCACACTCTCGGTGTCATCGTCCGCCTTTGTGCGCACTTGCGCACTGGGGCGGACGATCCAGTATTCCAGAGGCCGTGACGAACGCGGATAAGCCGAGGCGTAGCTTTCGCCGGGAATGACAGCAGTGCGTGTGGCTACGATCTCTCGCCCGCGACGCCTTCGTTTCCGCGGCCCTGCCGTTCGATCAATCCAAAAACGGTATCAATCGATACTCCCTTCAACTTGGCACTTTCGTGCGCGCCACTCTAGGAATCCTCTCGAGGAAACATTCAAATTCGAGGAGGCGCGCGCATGAGCGCAGTGGTGTCCGCAGCGGACGTGAAGAGGTCCCGCGTCAGGCTGTTCATCGTGACCATGTTGTTCCTGGTCACCACCGTCAATTATGCCGACCGCGCGACGCTGTCGATCGCAGGTCCCGCACTCTCCAAGGAGCTCCATCTCGATCCCGTCGCCATGGGCTACATCTTCTCGGCCTTCGGCTGGTCCTATGTGATCGCGCAGGTGCCGGGCGGCTGGCTACTCGATCGCTACGGCTCGCGCATCGTCTATGCCTTCAGCATCATCGTCTGGTCGCTGTTCACGCTGATGCAGGGCTGGGTCGGCTTCCTCGGCGCGGGAACCGCGGTCGCGATGCTGTTCGCGCTACGCTTTCTGGTTGGCATCGCGGAGGCGCCCTCCTTCCCTGCCAACGCCCGCATCGTGGCGGCCTGGTTCCCGGGCAATGAGCGCGGCACCGCATCGGCCTTCTTCAATTCCGGGCAGTATTTCGCAACCGTGATCTTCGCGCCTCTGATGGGCTGGATCGCCCATGATTACGGCTGGCGCTACGTGTTCTTCGTGATGGGCGCGCTCGGCGTCGTCATGGGCCTGGTCTGGATCAAGACCATCTACGGCCCGAAGGAGCACCCTTCCATCAACGAGGCCGAGTTCGACTACATCAGGGAAGGCGGCGCGCTGGTCGATCTCGACGCGCCCAAGGACGATCTGAAAGACGAGCGCGCACCGGACTCGGGCCCGAAATGGGACCACATCCGCCAGCTTCTCTCCAACCGCATGATGCTCGGCGTCTATCTCGGCCAGTACTGCATCAACACGCTGACCTATTTCTTCCTGACCTGGTTCCCGGTGTACCTCGTCAAGGAGCGCGGCCTGTCGATCCTGCAGGCGGGATTCGTCGCGACGCTGCCGGCCTTGTGCGGCTTCATCGGCGGCGTGCTCGGCGGCATCATCTCGGATGCGATCCTGCGCAAGACGGGCTCGCTGACCATGGCGCGCAAGATCCCGATCGTCGGCGGCATGCTGCTGTCGATGGCGATCATCGGCTGCAACTATGTCGACGGCCAGGCGCTGGTGATCGGCTTCATGGCGCTCGCCTTCTTCGGCAAGGGCATCGGCGCACTCGGCTGGGCGGTCGTCTCCGACACCTCGCCCAAGGAAGCCGGCGGCGTTTCCGGCGGCCTGTTCAACACCTTCGGCAACCTCTCCTCGATCACCACCCCGATCGTGATCGGCTACATCGTGGCCGCAACCGGCTCGTTCAACGGCGCCCTCGTCTTCGTCGGCGTCAACGCGCTGGTCGCAGCGTTCGCCTATCTCGTGGTCGTCGGCCAGATCCAGCGGGTCGTGCTCAAGCGTTCCTCATGAGCGCTCCGGCAAAAGCGGAGCAGACCAGGCAACTTACGGCGGCTTCACGGCCGCCGTCTTTGTTTCGGAGGTCATCGATGCTAGAAGTGCCGGGGAAACGCCTTATCCATCTAAGGCCAGTATCGATGTTCGACCTCAACCAACTCCGCTGCTTCGTCACCGTGGCGGAGGAATTGCATTTCGGCCGCGCCGCCGCGCGGCTCAACATGACCCAGCCGCCGCTGTCGCGGCAGATCCAGGTGCTCGAGCACATCATCGACGCACCGCTGCTGGAGCGCACCAGCCGCTCGGTGCGCCTGACGCCGGCCGGACGCAGCTTCCTGCCTGAAGCGCGGCGTATTCTGAAGCTCGCGGAGAGCGCCTCGCAGGTCGCCCGCCGCATCGCGCTCGGCAAGACCGGCTCGGTGAAGATCGGTTTCACGGCCGCGGCCGCCTACGGCTTCCTGCCCGAGCTCGTCGCCGCCTGCCGCGCAAAACTCCCCGAAGTCGACTTCTCGCTGAAGGAGATGGTCTCGGGCGACCAGTTCGAGGCGCTGGCTTCGGGCCAGATCGATGCCGGCCTGCTCCGGCCGCCGATCGCGCGGCCGGAGCTTGCGAGCCGCCGCGTCGTCGCCGAGCCCCTGCTCGCCGCGATCCCGAAGAAGCACCCGCTGGCGAATGCCGAAAGCGTCACCATCAAGGACTTCGACGACCAGCCCTTCGTGATGTATTCGCCCTATGAGAGCCGCTATTTCCACGACCTGCTGGTCGCGCTCTTCACCCGCGCCGACGTGCTGCCACGCTATGTCCAGCACTTGAGCCAGATCCACTCGATCCTCGCCATGGTGCGCGCGGGGCTCGGGCTTGCCATCGTGCCGGCGGCGGCCGCGAGCCTGAAGATCTCCGACGTCCGCCTGCGGCCGCTCAAACTCCGCACGCGCATTCCGGTCGAGCTCTTCATGGTCTGGCGGCGCGATGACGAGAACCCGCTGCTGTCGGCACTGGTGAAAATCGCAGGCGAATTGGCCGCGTCGGAGACCATGGAAGATTGATGCTGAATTTGTATCATTCGATATAGGATTTGGCTTGGACGCGCATCGAACGGTCTCTTAAGTAACGGCCCATGGACGCGCGTCTACAGCGCGACCTCCGAGACATCGGACGCCACACCGCGCGTCCTCCAAAACATCCGGCGCGCAGGTCCGCGCGCCGCCTTCAAAACCCAGAGGGAGCAGCGCCCATGAGCAAGATGACCCCGCAGGAGATGGCCCAGAAGATCGGCTCCGGCCTCCTGTCCTTCCCCGTCACGCCGTTCAAGGCGGACTACTCCTTCGACGAGGCGACGTACCGCGCCAACATGGACTGGCTGTGCGGCTATGACGTCGCGGGCCTGTTCGCCGCCGGCGGCACCGGCGAGTTCTTCTCGCTGACGCCGGCCGAGGTTCCGCAGGTGGTCAAGGTCGCCGTCGACGAGACCAAGGGCCGCGTGCCCGTGCTCGCCGGCACCGGCTACGGCACCGCAACCGCGCGCGAGATCGCGATCGGCGCGGAAAAGGCCGGCGCCGACGGCCTGTTGCTGCTGCCGCCCTATCTCACCCATTCCGAGCAGGACGGCCTCGCCGCCCATGTCGAGGCGGTCTGCGCTTCCGTGAAGATCGGCGTCATCGTCTACAACCGCGACAATGCCATCCTCCAGCCCGACACGCTCGCCCGCCTCGCCGAGCGCTGCCCGAACCTCGTCGGCTACAAGGACGGCATCGGCGACATCGAGCTGATGACCCGCGTCTACACCAAGCTCGGCGACCGCCTGACCTATGTCGGCGGCCTGCCGACAGCCGAGACCTTCGCCCTGCCCTATCTCGACATGGGCGTCACCACCTATTCGTCGGCCGTGTTCAACTTCGTGCCGGAGTTTGCGACCAAGTTCTACGCAGCCGTGCGCAAGCGCGATCACGAGACGATCAATGCAGGCCTGAAGAACTTCATCCTGCCGCTGATCGCGATCCGCAACCGCAAGAAGGGCTATGCGGTCTCGATCATCAAGGCCGGCATGAAGGTGATCGGCCGCGACTCCGGTCCGGTCCGTCCGCCGCTCACTGATCTCAACGAGCAGGAGATGGCGGAACTCACCGCGCTCGTGCAAAACCTGCCCGCCGCGCAATCGGCACAACAGGCAGCAGAATAACGAAAGACAAAAGGGAGGAGCAGAAGATGGTCGAGAGCGGAATTTCCGGCGCGCCAATCGTCACGTCGATGCAGGTGATCCCGGTCGCCGGCCGCGACGGCATGCTCCTCAATCTGAGCGGCGCGCATGCGCCGTTCTTCACCCGCAACATCGTCATCCTCACCGACAACTCCGGACATACCGGCGTCGGCGAGGTGCCGGGCGGCGAAAAGATCCGCAAGACGCTGGAAGACGCCCGCGATCTCGTGGTTGGAAAGACGGTCGGCGCCCTCAACAACATCCTCGCCGACATCCGCACCGCCTTTGCGGACCGTGACGCCGGCGGCCGCGGCAAGCAGACCTTTGACCTGCGCGTGATGATCCACGCCGTGACAGCGGTGGAATCCGCGCTGCTCGACCTGCTCGGCCAGCATCTGGGCCTGCCCGTCGCAGCGCTGCTCGGCGAGGGCCAGCAGCGCAAGAGCGTCGAGACGCTCGGCTATCTCTTCTTCGTCGGCGACCGCCGCAAGACGAGCCTCGCCTATGTCGAAGGCGAGAGCGGCAAGCCGGATTGGTTCAACCTGCGCCATCAGGAAGCGATGACGCCCGAGACAATCGTGCGGCTCGCGGAAGCGACCCACGATCACTATGGCTTTGCCGATTTCAAGCTGAAGGGCGGCGTCTTGCGCGGCGAGCAGGAGATCGAGGCCGTCACCGCGATCGCCAAGCGTTTTCCCAATGCGCGCGTCACGCTTGATCCGAACGGCGCCTGGTCGCTCGATGAGGCGGTCAGCCTCTGCAAGAACATGCACGGCATCCTTGCCTATGCCGAGGACCCCTGCGGCGCCGAAGCCGGCTTCTCCGGCCGCGAGATCATGGCCGAGTTCCGCCGCGCCACGGGACTGCCGACTGCCACGAACATGATCGCCACCGACTGGCGCCAGCTGTCTCACGCATTGAGACTCGGCGCGGTTGATATCCCGCTGGCCGACCCCCATTTCTGGACCATGCAAGGCTCGGTGCGCGTCGCCCAGACCTGCCGCGACAACGGCCTGACCTGGGGCTCGCACTCCAACAACCATTTTGACATTTCGCTCGCCATGTTCACCCATGTCGGTGCAGCCGCTCCCGGCAGGGTCACCGCCATCGACACCCACTGGATCTGGCAAGACGGCCAGGCGCTCACCAAGGAGCCGCTCCAGATCAAGGGCGGCAAGATCGCCATCCCCGACAAGCCGGGTCTTGGCATCGAAATCGACCGGGCAGCCATCGAAGCCGCGCATGGCCTCTACAAGCAGCATGGACTCGGTGCCCGGGATGACGCTATTGCCATGCAGTACCTGATCCCCGGCTGGACCTTCGACGACAAGCGTCCTTGCCTCGTGCGCTAAAAACTTCAGGCATGATCCCGGAAAAGTGGACACCGGTTTTCCGATGAGGATCATGCCCCTTAAGTATGGAGGAAAAAGATGACTGCGATCCTGAAGAATTTCATTGGCGGTGAATGGGTCGACGGCTCCGGCATCACCAAAAACATCAACCCCTCCAACACCAACGACGTGGTCGGCGAATATGCCAAGGCCGACAAGGCGCAGACCGAGAAAGCGATTGCGGCTGCCAAGGCCGCCTTCCCGGCCTGGGCGCACTCGACGCCGCAGGAGCGCTATGACGCGCTGACCAAGATCTCGACCGAAATCCTCGCCCGCAAGGAAGAGCTTGGCCGCCTGCTCGCCCGCGAGGAAGGCAAGACCCTGCCCGAAGGCATCGGCGAGGTCGCCCGCGCCGGCCAGATCTTCGCGTTCTTCGCCGGTGAAGCGCTGCGCCTGATCGGCGAGAAAGGCGCTTCTGTCCGTCCCGGCCTCGAGGTCGAGATCACCCGCGAGCCCGTCGGCGTCATCGGCATGATCACGCCCTGGAACTTCCCGATCGCGATCCCCGCCTGGAAGATCGCGCCCGCGCTCTGCTACGGCAACACGGTCGTGTTCAAGCCCGCTGAACTCGTGCCGGGCTCCGGCCATGCGTTGTCCGAGATCATCACCCGCTCCGGCATTCCGGCAGGCGTGTTCAACCTCGTCGTCGGCTCCGGCTCCGTGGTCGGCCAGACGCTGCTCGATCATCCGGACGTCGCCGCGATCTCCTTCACCGGCTCGGTGCAGACGGGACGCAAGATCGCGCAGGCCTGCGTGCTCTCCAACCCCATGAAGAAATTCCAGCTCGAGATGGGCGGCAAGAATCCGCTGGTCGTGCTCGACGACGCCGATCTCAAGACCGCCGTCGAGGTCGCCGTCAACGGCGCCTATTTCTCGACCGGCCAGCGCTGCACGGCCTCCTCGCGCCTGATCGTCACCGAAGGTATCCACGACCGCTTCGTCGCGGCGGTGGCCGAGCGCCTGAACGGCCTGTCGGTAGACGACGCACTCAAGGCTGGTGTCCATATCGGCCCGGTGGTCGATCAGAGCCAGCTCGATCAGGACCTGCGCTATATCAAGATCGGCCAGGACGAAGGCGCCAAGCTCGCCTGGGGCGGCGAGCTGCTCAAGCGCGAGACGCCCGGCCATTACCTCCAGCCGGCGCTATTCACCGAGGCCAACAACAACATGCGCATCGCGCGTGAGGAAATCTTCGGCCCCGTCGCCGCCGTCATCCGCGCCAAGAACTACGAGGAGGCCCTGGCGATCTCCAACGACACCGAGTTCGGCCTCGCCTCCGGCATCTGCACCACCAGCCTGAAATACGCCACGCACTACAAGCGCAACAGCGAGTCCGGCATGGTGATGGTCAACCTGCCGACCGCTGGCGTCGACTATCACGTGCCGTTCGGTGGCCGGAAGGGCTCGAGCTACGGCGCGCGCGAGCAGGGTTCGTACGCCCGCGAGTTCTACACCACGGTGAAGACCGGCTACACGTTCCCTGGCTGATAGGCCATCGTCGCAGGGTGGGCAAAGCGAAGCTTGCCCACCGCTTATGTTCGGGGTGAAGCATGGTGGGCACGGCGCGTCGCGCCTTTGCCCACCCTACGATTTCAGTTCATGAGGCAAGAGCAGATGGACCAGTCAGTCGCAGCGAAAGAACAGCCTCTCTACGTCAAGCTCAACGAGCGCGACAATGTCGCGATCGTGGTCAATGATTTCGGGCTCCCCGCCGGCTCCCGCTTTGCCTGCGGGCTGACGCTGCGCGCCTTCGTGCCGCAAGGCCACAAGACGGCGCTGGTCGATATCGCGCAAGACGCGCCAATCGTCCGCTATGGCGAGGTGATCGGCTACGCTCTCTCGCCGATATCAGCCGGCGAATGGGTCGATGAGGCGCGCATCCGCATGCCGGAAGCCCCTGCGCTCGACAGGCTGGAAATCTCGACCGCCGTCCCCGCTCCGCTTCCCCCGCTCGAAGGCTATACCTTCGAAGGCTATCGCAATCCGGACGGATCGGTTGGCACCAAGAACATTCTGGGCATCTCCTCCTCCGTGCAATGCGTCAAGGGCACGATGGAATATGCGGTGAAGCGCATCCGCGCCGAGCTGTTGCCCAAATACCCAAACGTCGACGACGTCGTTCCCCTCACCCACGCCTATGGCTGCGGTGTCGCCATCGCCGCGCCGGACGCTGTCGTGCCGATCCGCACGCTGCAAAACCTTGCGCTGAACCCGAATTTCGGCGGCGAGATTCTCGTTATTAGCCTGGGTTGCGAGAAGCTTGCGCCCGAGCGGCTGGTGCCAGAGGGCGTAAACGACGCCATCGTGCGCATGCAGGATGAAGCCTTCGACGGCTTCGGTGCGATCGTCGGTGCGATCATGACGCAGGCCGAGGCGCGCCTGAAAATCCTCAACACCCGCAAGCGCGAGACGTGCCCCGCCTCCGATCTCGTCATCGGCCTGCAATGCGGCGGCAGCGACGCATTCTCCGGCGTCACCGCCAATCCTGCCGTCGGCTACGCCGCGGATCTGTTGGTGCGCGCCGGCGCCACCGTGATGTTCTCGGAAGTCACCGAGGTGCGCGACGCCATCCAGCTCCTCACCCGCCGTGCCATCAATGAGGACGTCGGCCGCGCGCTGGTGCGCGAGATGGCCTGGTACGACTCTTACCTCGCCCGCGGCGGCGCCGACCGCAGCGCCAACACCTCGCCCGGCAATAAAAAGGGCGGCCTTGCCAACATCGTCGAGAAGGCACTCGGCTCGGTCGTCAAGTCCGGTTCGAGTGCGATCGCAGGCGTGCTCTCGCCCGGCGAGAAGGCGACGCAGAAGGGCATGCTGTTCGCGGCAACGCCCGCCTCCGACTTCATCTGCGGCACGCTTCAGCTCGCCTCCGGCATGACCCTGCAGGTGTTCACCACCGGCCGCGGCACGCCCTACGGCCTCGCCGCCGCCCCCGTGATCAAGGTCGCGACGCGCAGCGAGCTTGCGCGGCGCTGGAAGGACCTGATCGACTTCGATGCGGGGCGCATCGCCACCGGCGAGAAGACCATCGAGGAAACCGGCTGGGACCTGTTCCGCCTGATCCTCGACGTCGCCAGCGGGCGCACCAAGCCATGGTCGGACCGCTGGGGCATCCACAACGACCTCACGCTGTTCAATCCCGCGCCCGTGACGTGACACCGCCGCGTCGCGCCGGCGACAGGACAGCAACAATCAAGAGGACTCTCAATGTCCCGTATCACCGCCTTGCGCACCATCCGCATCGACGAGCGGCCGAACTTGATCTGGGTCGAGGTCGAGACCGACGAAGGGCTTACCGGCCTCGGTGAGAGCTTTCGCGGAGCGCAGGCGGTCGAGGCAGCCGTGCATGAGCTTGCGGCGCCCCTGGTGCTCGGCCAAGACTCCCGGCGGATCGAGGCAATCTCCCGCCAGTTGCTAACGCCCTATCTCGGCTTTCACAGCGTCAGCGCAGAGGTCCGCGCGGCGAGCGCCATCGACATCGCGCTGTGGGATATCAAGGGCCAGCGCCACGGCATTCCCGTGCACGAAGCGCTCGGCGGCGCGAGCCGGCTGGAGATTCGCGCCTACAACACCTGCGCGGGTTATGCCTACAATACCAAGAGCGCGAAACGCCGCGAGATCGGCGCTGACGATGCCGCACTCGGCCCCTATGACGACCAGATTGCCTTCATGCGCGACGCCGGCGCGCTCGCCGAGAGCCTCGTGAGTGAAGGCTACGGCGCGATGAAGATCTGGCCATTCGATCCCTTCGCCGCCAATGGTGGCCACTCGATCACGCTGACCGATCTCAAGACCGGCCTCGAGCCGTTCCGCAAGATCCGCGCTGCCGTCGGCAACCGCATCGACATCATGTGCGAGCTGCACAGCCTGTGGGGTGCCCACACCGCCGAACGCATCTGCCGCGCGCTCGAAGATTACGGCGTGTTCTGGGTTGAGGATCCGCTCTGCAAGATGGACGACGCGCAGGGCCTCGCCGATCTCAGGCGCCGGGTGAAGACGCCGATATGCGGCAGCGAGACGCTTGCGGGTGCCGCAAGCTTCCGCAACCTGCTTGCGTCGGAAGCGCTCGACGTGGTGATGCTCGACATCGCCTGGTGCGGGGGCCTGAGCGAGGCGCGCAAGATCGCGGCACTTGCAGAGGCCTACAACAAGCCGGTCGCGCCGCACGATTGCACCGGCCCGGTTGCGCTGATGGCGGGCCTGCATCTCGCCCTCCATGCGCCAACCGCGATCTTCCAGGAGGTCGTCCGCGCGACCCTCTCCACCTGGTATCGCGATCTCGTGACGGAGCTTCCCGTCGTCCGCAACGGCATGGTGTCGGCGCCGCGCGGTCCCGGCCTCGGGCTCGCGCTCAATCCCGACTTGCGCGAGAGGCCGGACGCGACGGTACGCGAGTCCAAACTCGGCGCGTGATCGGCTCGCGACCGTACCTCTGTCCGAGGCGCAGTCAGGATGCGCGATGGCGTCGTCTCAGTATTTCGCCACCACCGGCGTGTTGAAATGATAGTTCAGCCCGGAGCGGAAGATGTGCTCCTGGAGCTGGCTGGTGTGGGCAAACACGAACAGACCGAAATTGTTGGTGTCGACAAGGGTGGTCCTGACATTGCCGTAGGCGACACCGCCGGTCAGGTAGACCAGCGAGGAGCCAACCGAATAGCCGACGCGCGCCCGCGCAGTGCCGAACCAGTTCATCCGCTGATCGGCTCCAACCCCCGCACTTCCCTTTCCGCAACCTTCACCAGCGGCTTGACCGCCTGATCCTCCCGGCCGAGTACCACGCCCGAAGCAAATGCACGCGCGCGCCCTTCATGGCGTGACGCCCGCGCCTTGAGCGCTGCGTCGACAGCCAAGTCGCGATGCGCGACGAAATCGTTGAGCGAGCCAAGCGCGTTTTGAATCTTCTTCAGATGCCTGGACAGCCCTGCCATCTGCTTCCGTTCGCGCCTGGACTGAAAAAGACTTTCGAAGAACTCGAGCGCATATCTGATCTTCTTGGCCCTGATGCGCAGCTTGTGCCGTTCCCGGGCAGACATCTCGTCGAGATGCCGACCCTGCTTGCGCAGCTTCCTGATGCGGCGATGCAGCAGGTTGCCGGCGAATTTGCCGATCGGCGCCTTGGCATCTTTTGTCGCAATCGTTTGGTCGGCCTCGATCCATTGCAGCGTATCGACCAGCAGGGACCGGTAGCGCGGCGCATTGACGGCTTCTCTTGCGCGCGCGAAGGCGCGCTCGCGCCTGGCACGGAACTCTTTCTTGATGGCCTTGCCGCCCCTGCGCAGCAACAGATCGCGCGTGGCAGGCTCGATATTCTCCGTCACGAAGACATCGAGCTCACGCGCGGGCGCGAGTTCGTTGGTCAGCCACTTCAGTTCCTGCTTGATCCTGTTCGTGCCCGTCCCGGACAGGATGTTCGAGAACAATGAGATGGCCGCGCGCAGGCGGCGCAATCCCACTCGCATCTGGTGGATTCCTTCCGGATCGCCATTGCGGACAGCGTCGGCATTGCCCGAGAAATGGCGTGCCGTCGCGCGACCGATGGTCCGGAAGGCTTCGCCGGCCCTCAGATCGGCATTCAAGGCGATACTTTCGGCGGACAGAACCGGATGTTCCTCGCCGCGCGCCAGAGCATAACCGCGATCCGATTTCGATCGCAGATCGAGTTCGGCTTGCGATTTCCGTTCGATCGACCTTGCGACGCGGAACAAATCGACGAGCCGGCCGCTCTTGAGTTCCAGTTCAAGCTCCTCGACCGGGCTGGAGCGTTGCGCAGCGACAATATGTCCGCGATCGATGGCGAGTTCGATCTCACTTCTCCTGGTACGAAGCGGCAACGTGATGCGGTGCACCGATGTCTCGAACACGGGCTTCAGCTTGCGACGCAACTTCCCAGATGCAAACGGCTCGAGCGGAGTGCCCTGCACCTTGTCGAGGTTCGGCGCACCGTTTTTGATCTCCGTCTCCCATTCGCCGCGGCCGAATTGCGCACCGTTGGCCGATTTGACGGTCTGGATGTGCTTATCACCGTCATCACGCACGCGAAGCGTGAGGCCATGCCGTTTCAGCTTGTATTTTCTGGTATCGAAGTAGGTCGACACCAGATCGTTCTCGGATCGCGGTCCGATCTTGCCGCCAGCCATGCGCCCGTTCGCCAATGCCTTGCAATGGCGCACCGGCACGCGGAATTTCAGTTCCGTCTCGACAGCCATCCTGTTCGGACCCGTACGCTGCGACAGGTAACGGACGACAAGCAGTTAAGTCCCGCTCGAAATGCGCGGCCATTGCAGGCACGCACAAAAAGTTGCCGCAAGTCGGATAATCGAGCCGGTCCGAATCTGTTCCGTCTCGGACGATTGCTCAATCGAGCGAAATGCCGGCAGCAAGATTTTGCTACCGGCATTTCAATACGAGTCAGGCCTGCGCGTCTTGCAATCAGTATCGCGCCGTCACTGGTCCGTCCGAGCCGAAATGGTAGTTCACGCCGAACCGCACCAGGCTGACATTGCGTTCGGTCAGCGTGCCGTACAAATCCGACGGCGTCGTCGTCGTGAACGAGGGGATGAAGAGATACTCCGCCTTCGCCGACCATTGCGGCAGGAACATCCATTCCAGGCCGCCGCCAACCACCGCGCCCCGCACACCATCCGTCTGGGAGTTCTCTGCGACAAAATTGTTGGCCTTGAGTCCGGCGAAAGCAATGCCGCCGGTGATGTAGGGCATGAACTGGCCGAATGCCACACCCACACGGCCGCGGCCCGTATGCAGCCACGTGATTCTCGTCCGGCACGGAATTGGACCTGCGCAACCACCTTTCGACGTATTGCCGTCGATGTCGGCCGCCGAGAGGTCACCCTCGACGCCCACGACGAATGAGCCGAACTGCCAATCGTATCCAACCGTGGCACCGGCGATCCACCCGGTCTGACCGAAATCCCCGGAATCACCAAAGCCGCCGCCGAACGTGAAGTTTGTCTGCTCATGGCGCGAGGTTCCGCGACCCCAGCCGCCGGCGACGCCGACATGGAATCCGGTCCATGGTGCGACAGTCGCGACCTGCGCATAGGGCACCGCCGCGAGATCGGCCGCCACGGCTTGGCCGGCGATCAGGCCCAACAGCGAAGCGAGGGCAATTACATGCTTGATCATTGGTCTCATCCTCGTATTTCGCCTAATTGCCGGGGAGTTGGTAGCGCAGTTCGGTGAAGAACAGGTGCGTATGCGCCTCAGGCGGCGCGCCGTTGGCTACGAACCAGGGCTCACGCCGCAGATAGGAGTATTGCGCAAGGCCCGTGATAGCGCCGTATTGCGGGTCAGCCCAGAAGGTGTGCTTGAGATCAAGCGTCCACTGTTCGATCTGCTTGTTGGCGGCATTCGACGATTGCGGATAGCCGAAGCCGGCATAGCGATTGGGCGACGGGTTGGTGGGATCCAGGAAGTAGTTGTTCTCGAAGAACGCCTGACCGTAATAGGCCGACAGGACTGTTGGCTGCAGCACGCGCCACTCGAAGCCAGCAAGATAGCCGTACGAGCGAACCGTCGAAAGCGCGGCAGAGTACGTCGCCGGGCCGCTACCGGTCACTGTCGGCACGAGGTCAGGGCCGAGCGCTCCAAGGTAACGGCCACCGCCATCGCTCCAGAACGCGTTGCCCACGAGTGCAAAGGTCTTGAAGAATTCGAGATTGCCCGCAACCGTTGCCGCCCAGCCATTCGTATCGTGCCAGACCCAATTTGAGATACTCTGCTCCAGGCTGTTCGCCCGGAAATGCCGCCACATGCCGGCTGCCTCGAGATGCAGCCGCGTCCCGGACCATACGTCGCTGTCGTAGGCTGCCTTGGCGACCACATCCGGCATCCGGTTCGGCGTGCCGGGAATTGCGCCGGTGTCGAACTGATTGCCGAGTTGCGCATTGAAAGCGAACGGGTAGACCACCTCGTTGCTACCAACGTACTGCTGCGGATTTTCGATACCGGCACCGATGGTGAAATTCGGTGTCGCGTGCCACGCGAAGTGCGCCGCCGCCTGGCGCGCCCAGGGTAGGCCGACCTGGAAACTCTGGTCGATATTGTTGGTCAGAAAAATGTCCGAGGGATCGGGACCCATGCCGTGGCGGTTCGGCGTCAGCCAGCTATAGGTCTGGCCAAAACTCGTCTCGAACTGGCCCGCCTTCACGTCGGCATAGGCTAGCCGCATCCGAAAGGTGTGGCTGTTCGAATTGACGAACGTGTTCGCCGGGTCGTTGCCGTTGAAATCGCCCTCGAAATAGCCGGTGAGATCGACACCCCTGATGTTGCCGTGCGCGCGCAGACCGAGCACGGTGTTCTGCGCCGACAGCCGCGTCTCGGTGTTGTTGCCGCTGACGGTGTTGTTGAACGGAATCGCGCCGAAATTGGTCGTGGTCGCATTGCCGGTATTTGTATTGCGGCTGACGCCCGTCAAAGCGAGGTAGCCGACGGGCGCGATCTCGAAGCCGCCGACCTCGAACGCCGCCGCCTTGCGCGGCATCGGCGCAGAGCCGGCAGGCGTCGCGGCCGGCGGCGGCACGACGGACGCCGCGGCTGGGCGGGCGTCCGTTGCGGCCACGCTCACCGGCCGCGTCCTCGATTTCAGCGCCTGCATGTCGCCGTCGGCAAGCACCCCCCTTCTTGCGCAGGATTGCCGCCAGGCGATCGCCCTGCTCGGCAGGTGGCGCGGAGGTAACCGCCCTCGCCTCGCTCGATGAGATCACGCCCTTGCTGGCAAGCAGCGAGAGCAGGGCCTCGGTATCGCCGGCCATGACGGATGTGTCGCCACACGCAGCAAACGCGGCGACCGCCGTCGTCGTCAGCAGCGCCTTGCGAATCCCGAGCCCCAACCTCATTCCAACTCCTCCAGAATCAGCTTCGATCGCGTCAACGTCAACGCGAGAGCGAACAGCTATCCGCACGAGGCCGTCACGTGCTCGGACTGGAGAGAACTGGTTGGGACTGATGCGAACTCATCTGACGCTTTGGTGACAAACGATGTATTGCGGCCACACTGACCATCGCGATTGAAATGGCGCCGGAATTCGTTATCAACGCGGCCAAGCCATCGAACTGCCGGACGGTAGATCACGACTATGCAGCATGACCTCGCCTCCTCCGTCCTTCTCTCCCGTTCAGGCATCGACTGATGCATTTCCGGCCCGCCAGCGTCTTTCGATGTGGCGCGAGATATACGGCCGCAACATCGCCAACGTCGACATCGAGACCATCAGCGACCAACCATTTCATGCCAGCGTGACGTTCCAGGGCCTACCCGGCGTCGGGTTGGTCTCGGGATCGCGATCGCCTGCGCATTATCACGTCACGCGGCAACACCTTGCCCGTGCGAGGGACGGCTTCGCATTGTCCATGCTGATGAGTGGAGCCGCCACGACACAGCAACTCGGTCGCGAAATCATCGGCCGGCCCGGCAGCGCTTCGGTGATATCGGGTACTGATCCATCCGCGAACACGATGCACAGCTTCGGCAGCTTTATCACCATCGTGCTGCCACGGCCGGAGGTCTCGGCCCTGGTCCCGGATCTCGGCGCGGCCTATGCGCGACAGATCTCCGCCGAGAACGGCGCGCTACGGCTCCTGATCCGCTACGTGCAGACCTTGTATGAGAATGGCCCGCTCGACGATGTCGGACTGGCGAAGGTCGCAGCGAACCACATCGTCGATCTCGCTGCGCTTGCGATCGGCGCCAATGCCGATGCGGCGCATGAGGCGCAGCAACGCGGTGTTGCAGCCGCGCGGCTGCAATCGATCAAGGCGGAGATCCGCAAGCATCTCGGCGACGGCGATCTCTCGGTTGCGGCGCTGGCCTTGCGGCACGGCGTGACACCGCGCTACGTCCAGAAGCTGTTCGAGCGCGACGGCACCACGTTCTCGGAATTCCTGCTCGCTCGCCGGCTCGAGCGCGGATTGCAGATGCTGCGCGATCCTGCATTTGCGTCACATACGATCAGCGCGATCGCCTTCGAGTGCGGCTTCTCCGACATCTCCTATTTCAACCGGACCTTCCGACGCGCCTTTGGAGCGACGCCGTCCGACATCCGCATGGCGGCGTTGCGGGGACGCTGATGCGAGACTTCCCGTGAGGGATTGCGATGACCTCATGCCGACATGACGGTGCGAAAAGTAGAGACTTGGCGCGGAACGCATGATGAAGCCGAAGCCTGTTCGCTCGCGAGCGGCTTCACGAAACAGTCCTGAAACATAACGGCGGAGCGTTTCTGAATCGCTTCGTCGCGCTTCGTATGCGCAACCAAATATCTTGGCTCACGTTTGGCAGATCTGCGAACCTGCACCGGTGTCATCGCGACCAATCCTCCGATTGGTTATCTTCCCAAGGAGAATAGGTATGCGGATTCTTTCGATGATTGCCGTTGCCGGCATGACGATCGCCAGCACTGCCGGAGCATTTGCCGGCGAGCTTCCCTCCTACGAAGTGAAGTCATTTCCGATTTCGGCCACGCAGGTCCAGGTGCTCGGCGCCGCCGACGTTCAGGAGCAGACCTCCACGCCGACGCTAACCGTCCAAGGCATGCCCGCCTCGCCTGCGCAGATCGCCGTGCTGTCGCCGCGCGTCAAGATGCTCGCGAGCGCGACCGCGACGAGCGAGCAGCGCTAACTCACACGCTTTCATTCCGCGGCTCGCGAATCGCGATCCCGACTCTCACCTCATTTCTCCGGATTCCGGGGTCCGCGTTCCCGCGTCACCCCGGAAACGACGCATCACCGCGCGTTCCATGCTCACGTCATGCTGCCCGGCATGAAGCAGCGGACGCGCGGATGGCCGTCGACATAGTGCTTCCACACCATGGTCCTGCCGATCTTGTTCGGCTCGGTGATGACGGCACCGTCAGGCACCACGACCCATTCGTCGTCGATGTGCACGCGATAATGGCCGTTGTCGGATTCCCAATCGACGTCGGCGATGACGTAGCCGTCGGCGTCCGAGCAGCATTGCCCGTATTGGCTGTGCAGGCTCTCGAACCAGGGCTTGAGCGGCGAATGGGCATAACGCCCGTCGTCGCGCGCGAACGCCGACGTGGCGAGCGTGATCACGCCAAGCACGAGCGCGGCACAATGTCTTGCAAACATTCCTTCGTCTCCGCGGGTCGGTGTCCGCCGCGGGGCGCAAGCGCCGCTATTCGTCCGCCACGAACCGCGGCAGACGTGGAGAAATAGCGATTCGCTCCCCCAGCAACTTTCCCGACCACTATGCAAAACTGGCGCCAAAGCACATTCCGGGGAACTACTGTTGGGGACATCGGCGGCATGCGTCTTTGGACTCATGTGCCCGCAGTCAAACAGGACTGCATTCCCATCACGCGGCTAGGCCGCGAAACCGAGACTGCACACGTCTGCGATTGGAAATGTAGATTGGAAGATGCGATGGCGGACCTTTCGCTGTCATTGCGAGCGCAGCGAAGATTCCATGGGGAGTGGATAGCGACCGGGTCTGAGGCCAGACTGAGGTTGCTGAATC